>JANXRI010000282.1 GCA_025353085.1 Betaproteobacteria bacterium | reverse complement strand
TTTCTCGCCCAGCATGCGCGCCTGAATATCGGTGGGGCCGCCGGCCACGAACGGCACCACAAAGCGTACGGGTTTTGCCGGATATTGCTGAGCGGCGGCCGCGCCACTGAGTAATAAAAGTACGCACGTCGCCTTCAATCTAAATTTAATGGTCATTACTTTCTCCTCGGAACTTATTTTAAGTATGAAGCAATTGTTCAGTCGCGTTACCGCTGGCTATGGGCTAGTGCACAGGCTGCGGCCGCGCCGGAGCCGCGTGTATCAATGCAATGCGGGGATTGTGCTTTCGCCTGATGCATCATTTTACCTGCTGCGTGCGGCGCCGTCCGCGTGATTGGCAATGCGCAGCAGGCGGCCAGCTGTCGCGAGCAGGCGGCCAGCTTGACAGGCCGGCGCATGCGTCATACGTTACGCAACAAAATAAACAGTTCTAAAGCGAGGAAAACATGAATCATCAACTTTGCGCAATCGCCGCGATCGTGCTTGCGGGCGCGTCCGCGTTTTCAATGGCGCAGAACTATCCGGCTAAGCCGGTGCGCATCCTCGTGGGTTATGCGCCGGGTGGTGGTACCGACATCATGGCACGCGTCGTCGGCGCGAAACTCACGGACTCTCTGAAGCAGCAATTCGTAATTGAAAATCGTCCGGGCGCGAATGCCAACATCGCGGCGAAGCTGGCGGCCGATGCGCCCGCCGACGGTTATACGATTCTTTTCATGTCGGTGGCGCATATCATGAGCAAGCCCGTCTATAAAAACCTCAGCTATGACATCGAGCGCGATTTCACGCCCATCACCGTCGTGACCAACGTGCCGAACGTGTTATGCCTGCATCCTTCGTTGCCGGCGAAAACGGTGAAGGAATTAATTGCGTTGGCGAAGGCCAAGCCGGGTGCGTTGAGCTATGCGACCTCGGGCGTCGGCAGCCCCGAGCATTTCGCCGGTGAAATGTTCAAGATGATGACGCGCACCGACATGCTGGCGATTCCGTACAAAGGCGGCGGGCCGCTCGCAATCGACTTGGTCGGCGGCCAGGTGATGCTCGCCTTCAATACGGCGCCACCCATCATGCCGCACATTCAGGCCGGTCGAGTGCGGGCAATCGCCGTCACCATGGACCAGCGCGTCGCCGCGTTGCCCGACGTGCCGACGATTGCTGAATCCGGCGTGCCGGGCTACCAGATGAGCACGTGGTACGGCGCGGTGCTACCAGCGAAGACGCCGCGCGAGATCGTAATCAAACTAAATCAGGAAATGCTCAAAGCGCTCGCGTTGCCGGACGTCAAAGAGCGCATGGCGGGGCTCGGCGCCGATGTCGTGGGCAACACGACGGAAGAGTTCGCCGCGTTGATCAAACTCGAAGTCGCCAAATATACCAAGGTGGCAAACGCCGCGAATATCAGCGCCGACCAGCCCTGAGCCACTTAGGGCTTGAAAGCCGGTCGCTCATCTCAAGCTGGCCGGGCGCGCGCCAGCGCATGTCAGTTATTTGCCGCCCTCGATGTAACGGAACATTTCAGTATGGTCGGCGGTGAAGCCCAGGTCCTGTTCGATCTTGTTCCAGATGTCGGTGCACGGCTTCGCAAGCCCGCTTGACGTGCCGGTCGCTTCGATCACTTCGAGCGCTGTGCGCACGTCTTTCGCCATGAGTCCGGTGAAGAATCCGGCGCCGTAGGTGCCCGATAACATGTGCTGCTTGAATTTGTTCCTGGTCGTGTTGTTCATGCCGCTCGATGCATTGAGGATGTCGACGATGACGGCGCCGTCGAGACCGAAGCGCCGGCCGGCGACGACCGCTTCACACGCAGCGACGAGACCCGCCGCCGACACGTAATTGTTGAGGGCCTTGATCGCGTGGCCTGCACCAAGCGGCCCCGCATGAAATATCTGGTTGCCCATTTTTTCAAAGAGCGGCTTCATCTGCGTAAACATCGTCGTGTCGCCGCCAATCATGATGGCCAGGGTCGCGGCGATTGCCCCGCGCACGCCGTTTGAAACCGGCGCGTCGACAAGTTTGATGCCGCGTTTTTCGAGCAGCGCGCCGAGTTCGCGCGTGCCGACCGGCGATGAAGAACTCATGTCGATCACGAGCGAGCCGGGCTTGAGCGCGGCGGCAATGCAATCCTTATAACTGTCGGTCTCGCCGCACAGCGCTTGGCGCACGATCTTGCCGTCGGGCAACATCGTGATGACCGTCCCGCACGCGGCGCCAATGGCGGCGAGGCTGTCGGCGACTTCGACTTCGAGCGTCGAGGCCAATGCTGCGGTGCGCTTGACGTCGGTGTCGTAGATCACGAGTTTGTAGCCGGCTTTGGCAAGGTTGGTCGCCATCGGCGTGCCCATCGCGCCGATGCCGACGAAACCGATCTTTGAGCTGATTGCTGTCATGTGCTTCTCCAGCGTGCGGTTGAGTTATGAGCGGGTTTTTTTGCGCAATATCATGTGCTGATTGAAGAGCGCGATTTTTTCGAACTCGCGATTGATCGATAGAAATTCATCGATCGCCCGCGTGGCGAGTTTGCCTTTGTTTTGCACGACGTAATCGTCGAGGGCGAGTATGCCGCCGTCGTTGATGCGTGAAAGCAACCAGCGCAGCCCGTCGACTGTCGGCTGGTAATGATCGACGTCGAGTATCGCCCACGAAAAGCGCAACGAGTCCGGAACCTGCGTGAAGCATTCCGGCACGTAGCCGGGCCAGACATCGTATAGCGCCCGTTCGACGCCTGCCGTGGTCATCAGGTGGACGAATGCATCAGGGCCGCCGACATCGAACATGCCTTTCGGATAGGTCGGTCCATCCGCGGACGTCGGCTCATTCATGCCGATGAAGCTGTCGAATGCATGCGCGCGTTTGCCTTGTTGTCGCGCGAGGACGGCGACCTTGCGGAAAGCCGCGCCGCGAAACACGCCGATCTCCGCGAAATCGCCTGGCACGTCACGCGCTTTCGCGGCGATCCATTCGAGATCCGCATGGCTCCAGGTTCCGCTCTGACGCGGCCCCCGCGGCAGGTCAAGCGGGTTGCTGCCGCGAACATTGTCGACGAATCGGGCGGCTTCGCGTTTGAGCAGCTTCAGCAACATCGGGTCGTTTGACGTCAGCCGCCGATGGGCAGATCGATGCCGATATTTTTCTGGCGCGCAACTTCGAGAATGTGATGGCCGGTGTAAATATCCTGGATGCCCATGCCGTGCGATTCGTAGAGCGTGATTTCATCGCGCGATTTGCGCCCGGCCAGATGCCCGGCGATCAGCTCACCGAGTTCGGGCAGTGCATCCCAATCGAGCTGGCCGCTTTCGATCAGCGGCAGCAGATCGCCGCACTCGTTGCGCGCCGTGCCGCGCGAGTCGACGACGACGCGCGCGCAGCGCTTGATCGCCAACTCGTCGAGCTCGCGGCGCGTCAGCGCGTTCGAGCCCGCGGCATTGATGTGCTGGCCCGGTTCCAGCCATTCACCGAGCAAGACCGGGTTTGACGATTTGGTGATGACATTGATGATGTCGACGCCGCGCACTGCTTCAGGCGCGCTCGTAACGGCCTCCATTTTTATGCCCAGCCGCCCGCCCATCACGGCGCAGAAATCGCGCGCTTTCTCGGGGTTTCGGCTAAAGACTTTGGCGGCAGTTATCTTGCGCACCGCGCACACGGCTTCTAGCTGGCCGACGGCCTGTTTGCCCGCGCCTATCATGCCAACGGTCGACGCGTCTTCGCGCGCCATGTATTTAGTCGCCACGCCGCTGGCGGCGCCCGTACGCATCATGCCGAGATGGCTCGCTTCGATCATCGCCACCAAACTCCCGCCGTCGGTATCGATGAGATGCACGTGATAGCGCGCGCCTTTACCCGGGTTCGAGTAATAAATCTTGTAGCCGATCAACTTCAGATCGGGTGCGGCGGCCTGCAGAATATGCTGAGTGCCGGTTGGCGCGCGAGCGCGCACGCGCGGTACGTCGATCGCGCGGCCTTCGGCGCGCGCTTTCAATGCCGTTTCGACGAGTTCGACGGTTTTTGGCATCGTCAGGATTTGCGCGACTTCTGCTTCGTTGATATAGCGGATCATTCAGAAGTTCTCATTGCAAAAGAAAAGCGTTCACCGCTTTGTGGTTCAAGATTTTTGACTCTTGAGCGCCTCGGCGCGTATGGCCGACAAGGTCGTGCGCGGAGAAATCGCGTCCGGATCGATGCGCAATTCGAGCAGCGCGGCCGTCTTTGCGCTCCATGCGCGTTCAAATGCGGCTTCGAAGTCACCGGTTTTTTCGACGATCTCGCCATGCAACCCGTACGCGCGCGCGAGTGCTGCGAAATCGGGATTGGAAAGGCTGGTGCCGCTCACACGGCCGGGATAGTGCTTTTCCTGATGCATACGAATCGTGCCGAACATGCCGTTGTTAATCACGATGAAAATCACTTTCGCACC
>JANXRI010000281.1 GCA_025353085.1 Betaproteobacteria bacterium | reverse complement strand
CGAGCCCGTGCAGCGTCTGCCCGGCATGTATACGCGCACTGGCGATCCGACGCATATCATCCAGGAAGCAATCGACAACGCCGCGGATGAGGCGTTTGGACAACACGCCGACCAGATCGATGTAACGCTGCACCGCGACGGTTCCGTGACGGTCACGGACAACGGCCGCGGTATTCCGGTCGGCATGCATCCGATCGAAAAAATCCCCACCGTGCAACTGGTCTTTACCGAGCTGCATGCGGGCGCCAAGTTCTCCAAAAACGCGGTGGACGCCGCCTATAAATTTTCGGGCGGCCTGCATGGCGTCGGCGTATCAGTCACCAATGCGCTGTCGGAAAAACTCGAAGTCGACATCAAGCGCGAAGGCGCGCTGCATCGCATCGTATTCGTTAATGGCGCCGTCGATCAGAAGTTGAAGAAGCTCAATAGCATTCCGGCCAAAGACACCGGCACTTCGCTTCGAATCTGGCCCAATAAAAAGTATTTCGATTCGCCGAAAATTTCGCTACCCGATCTCGAGCGCATCGTGCGCTCGAAGGCCGTGTTGCTGCCCGGCGTCAAGGTCACGCTCAACATCGAGGGACTTAAAGAGACGACCAGCCGTACGTGGACCTACCCTGAAGGCATGAAGGGTTATTTAAAGGACATGCTCGCGGGCAACGAGCCGGTCGGCGCGATTTTCGATGGCGAGAACTACGTTCAGGAAGCGAACGGCTATGCAGTCGGCGAAGGCGCGGGCTGGGCGTTCGCAGTGGTCGAAGAGGCAAAAGGCTACGGCGAATCGTACGCGAACCTGATACCGACGCCGGCGGGCGGCACGCATGAGTCGGGTTTGCGCGATGGTATTTTCGAGGCGGTCAAAGCGTTCGCCGAGCATCACAACATGATGCCGCGCGGCATCAAGCTGATGGCCGATGACGTGTGGGCGAAAACAATTTACTTTCTGTCCGCCAAAGTGCTTGAGCCGCAGTTTCACGGGCAGACCAAGGAAAAGTTGTCGAGCCGCGATGCGTTCAAATTGGTCGCGACGATGGTGCGCGATCCGTTCGAGCTATGGCTCAATACGCACGTCGAGTTCGGCCGCAAGATTGCCGAGGTCGTCATCCGCCAGGCAGTCGAGCGCTCGCGCTCGGTGCAGAAAGTCGAGCGCAAGAAATCATCCAGCGTCGTGATGTTGCCCGAGAAACTCACGGATTGCGAAACGACCGACCTCACACAGAATGAGCTCTTCCTGGTCGAAGGCGATTCGGCGGGCGGCTCGGCCAAGCAAGCGCGCGACAAGCGCTTTCAGGCGATTTACAAAATGCGCGGCAAAGCGTTGAATTCGTGGGAGGTCAAGCGCGAGCTCTTGTTCTCGAACGCCGAAATTCACGATATCGCGGTCGCGATCGGCGTCGATCCGCACGAGACCGGAACCGAGCCCGACCTGTCGGGGCTGCGCTATGGAAAAATCGCCTCGATGACCGACGCGGACGTCGACGGCGCGCATATCGCGGTGCTCCTGTTGACGCTGTTCTACCGTCACTTTCCGAAGCTGATCGAGAACGGGAATATCTATATCGCGAGCCCGCCGCTCTACAAGATCGACATCCCGGCGCAGGGCAAGCGCGCGGCGAAAAAGCTCTACGCGCTCGACGAGGAAGAGCGCAAGTCCGCGCTCGATCGCGCGCGCGACGACGGCATCAAAGTCGACTCGATCAGGATTCAGCGCTTCAAAGGCCTGGGCGAAATGAATTCCGAGCAGTTGTGGGAAACCACCTTATGTCCTGCCACGCGCCGTTTGCTGCAGGTGCGAATCGAGGACCGCGAGCAAACGCTTGCACTCTTCAATATGCTGATGTCCAAGCGCGAGTCGGAAGCGCGTTGTGCGTGGATGGAAGAAAAAGGCGACCAGGTCGAGGCTGATGTATGAAAAAGGCCGATAGCAAGCGCGCGCGCAACTCGCCGCGCGACGCGACGCCCGATCTTTTTGCCGATGCGCCAGACGCCGGCAACGTGAACGGTGTTGACAACGACAGCGAAAAAAATCCGCCGGCCAAGGCGGGCGCCGGTGGCAGCGGCACGCCGGCGAAGCCGCCTGCGAATAATGGAGATGGCGGCGACGGCGGCGACGATACAGTCGACATGGCGGCGTTCGCCGAACGCAGCTATTTAACTTATGCCATGAGCGTCGTGCGGGGGCGTGCGATCCCGAACGTCGAAGACGGACAAAAACCGGTGCAACGCCGCATTCTTTTTGCAATGCACGAGCTCGGGTTGCGTTCGGGCGTGCAGCACACCAAATCCGCGCGGATCGTCGGTGAAGTGCTCGGCAAATATCATCCGCACGGCGACGCGTCCACGTATGACGCGCTCGTACGCATGGCGCAGGATTTTTCGCTGCGCTATCCATTGATCGACGGCCAGGGCAATTTCGGCTCGCCCGACGGCGATTCGGCGGCGGCCTACCGGTATACCGAAGCGCGGCTGACGCCGCTCGCAGAATTGCTGTTGTCCGAAATCGATCAGGACACGGTCGACTTCACCACCAACTATGATGGACGTCTGCAGGAGCCCGAGCTGTTGCCCGCGCGCCTGCCAATGTTGATTCTGAACGGCGCGTCGGGCGTTGCAGTCGGCATGGCCTGCGAACTGCCGCCGCACAATATGCGCGAAGCGGCTGAAGCTGCCATTCAGCTCGTGCGCCATCCGAAGACCACCCTCGCGGCAGTGATGGACATCGTCAAGGGCCCGGATTTTCCGGGCGGCGGCCAGCTCATCAGCCCGCGTCAGGCGATCGTCGACGCCTATACGAGCGGCCGCGGGTCGCTGCGCGCGCGCTGCCGCTGGAAAGTCGAGAACCTCGCACGCGGTCAATGGCAGATTGTGGCGTACGAATTGCCGCCGACGACTTCAGCGCATCGCGTCATGTCCGAAATCGAGGAGATGACCAACCCGAAGTCCAAGGACAAGAACGGCAAGGTCAGCCTGACGCAGACCAATCTGAAGCAGCTCATTCTGGGCGCGCTTGAAAAGGTCAACGACGAATCCGACAAGGCCAACAAGGTGCGCCTCGTGCTCGAGCCGCGTTCATCGCGCCAGGACCCGGACGAGTTCATGCAGCTCATGCTTGCGCACACGAGCCTCGAAGAAAATTTTCCGCTCAATCTCGTCGTGCTCGGTCTCGACGGCCGGCCCGGGCGCAAGAACATCCGCGATCTGCTCGGCGAGTGGGCCGAATTTCGCGTGTCGACCGTTACGCGCCGCGTCAAGTTTCGTCTCGGCCAGGTCGACCGCCGCATTCACATCCTCGATGGCCGCAACACGGTCTTTCTGAATATCGAGAAGGTGATCAAGACCATTCGCGAATCGGATGAGCCGAAGCCGGCTCTGATCGCGGAGTTCAAGCTTACTGACATCCAGGCGGAAGACATTCTTGAAATTCGGCTGCGTCAGTTGGCACGCCTCGAAGGCATCAAGATTCAGAACGAACTGAAAGAACTCAAGTCCGAGCGCAAGGGTTTGAAGGATCTCCTCGATAGCGACACCGAAATGCGCA
>JANXRI010000244.1 GCA_025353085.1 Betaproteobacteria bacterium | reverse complement strand
CTCCGGAGTCGTCGGATGCGGCCAGTCGCTGCCCCATACGAGACGCTCGGGCGCCGCTTTGACGAACGCCTGCGCAACCCGGGTTGCCTCCGGATAATCGGGCGGGCCGATCTTGCTGTTTGAATAAGCACCCGAAAGTTTTACCCACGTGCGGCCTTTGTTAAGAAGGTCGAGGATGATCGAATGCGACGGATGGGCCAAGCCCTCCGCCACCGGCGGATTGCCAAGATGATCGAATACGAGCGGCGTCGGCAGCCGACGCAAAACATCGGCAAGCTCGACGACTTGCTGAGCTTCCATGTTGAACTGTATATGCCAGCCCATGCCCGCGATGCGTTTGGCGAGCGGCTCTATCATGTCGGGCTCAACGACGCGGCTTTTCGGATCGCCGATACTGAAGCGGATGCCGCGCACGCCGGCGTCGTGGAAGCGCTTTAACTCCGCATCGGTAATCGCCGGCCGCACGACCGCGACACCGCGCGCGTTGCCGCCCGCCTGCGACAGCGCATCGAGCGTGACTTCGTTGTCGATTCCATAGTTGCGCGGCTGCACGACGACGTGGCGCGTGGTGCCGATGCGTTTTTGCAGCAGCCGGTATTCGGCCATCGAGGCATTAGTGGGCGCCGGCCTGCCGGGTGTCGGCACGAGCGCAAAACGCGTAGCGTCATAAATATGGTGATGGCAGTCGCAGGCGTTTGCCGGCGCTTTTAATTTCGGCGGCGCGGTACCACTCGAATTGGGCACCTGCTGGGCGGCGCTCTCACGCATGGCAACTCCTGATGCGGCAGCAACCGCCGCCATTGATGCTGCTTTCATAAATCCGCGGCGTCCAATCATTTTTCTCCTCCTTTTATGCACAACGATTTTCGTTGGAGCTTCCTCCATGGTGGCAATCGCGTCAAGCTGGCTGACGGCCGATGGCTCTTATACAATGCTCCCATCTCATGCGTCGCGACGGCCGTCTACAGGCCGCGCCGCTGAGCACACCAAAGGAGAGGGCAATGACGACACGCAGAGACTTCCTCAAGGACACGGCCGCCACCGCGGGCGTGATATTCACGGGCTGCAGCCTGCTCGATGCCGCGCCGGCGCGCGCGCAGGCGCCCGGCAAAAAACGCCTGCCTGTAATGCTCAAGGGCAAACGCATCAAGACGATAGATGTGCATGCCCATTGCCTGATTCCAGAAGCGCTCGCGCTGCTGCCGGCCGACGAAGCCAAGGGCATTTTTCCGGCGACCAAAGGGGCCAAACAATTCGAGATCGTACTCGATGAGCGCCTGACCGGCATGGACGCGCAAGGCGTCGACATGGAAGTGCTGAGCATCAATCCGTGGTGGTACCGCAAAGAGCGCGAGCTCGTGACTAAAATAATCCAGGTGCAAAACGAAGGCCTCGCTGCGCTCTGCGCGAAGCAGCCGGACCGGCTCGCGGCGTTCGCCTCACTCGCGCTGCAATATCCCGACCTCGCCGTGCAGCAGCACGATGACGCGGTACGCAAGTACGGCTTGAAAGGCGCCGCCATCGGAGGCAGTGTCGCCGGCGAAGATTTCGCCGACGAAAAATTTCATCCCGTGTGGGCGAAGGCCGAAGAGCTTGGCGTCACACTTTTCATCCATCCGCAAAGCACGCCCGAGCTTAACAAGCGCTTCAAGGGCAACGGCTGGCTTTCCAATGTCATCGGCAATCCGCTCGACACCACGATCGCGCTGCAGCACCTGATATTCGAAGGCACGCTGGACAAATACCCGCGCCTGAAAGTGTGCGCCGCGCACGGCGGCGGCTATCTCGGCTCATACGCGCCGCGCTCGGATCACGGCTGTTTCATCTCGCCGCAAAACTGCAATCCGAATATCGTGCTGAAGAAGAAGCCCACCGAGTATCTGACCCAGCTCTACTTCGACGCGCTGGTTTTCACACCGGAAGCGCTGCGCCATCTCGTCGCGCAAGTCGGCGCGAGCCAGGTGGTGATCGGCTCCGACCACCCGATTCCGTGGGAAGAGCATCCGGTCGACCACATCATGTCGACGAAGACGCTGTCAGATAAAGACAAGGCCGCGATCCTCGGCGGCAACGCAGCGAGGATGCTCGGGATAAAAATTTAGGCACCAAGGGGCGCGGCGTCTACTGAAAGTACATGCCGCCGTTCACCAGATAGTTTTGGCCGGTGATGAACCCTGCGTTTTCACTCGCAAGGTAGAGCATCAGCGAGACCACTTCCTCCGACTTGCCCATGCGGCGTATCGGCTGCGTGGGGCGCAACGCTTTGGGTTTTAGATTGGGATCGCGCTCCACGTCGATGGTGCCCGGGCCGATGCAGTTAGCGGTTATTTCGTGTTCCGCGAATTCGCGCGCGAGACCGCGCGTGAAGCCGACGATACCGAGCTTGGCCATTCCCTTGGTCACACTGCCCCCCAATAGTGGATCGATGCCTGAGAAATTGATGATGCGTCCCCAGCGCTGCTCGATCATCAGCGGCAGCACAGCGCGGCAAATATTTCGCGGGCCGCCGAGGTTGACGCGAAAACTTTTTTCCCAGTCTTCGTCAGACACTTGCAGAAACGGCGCGGTATCGACGCGGTAGACCGCGTTGTTGAGCGCGACATGCACCGTGCCGAGTTCGGCGGCGACTCTGTCCACGAACCCGTTGACTGATTTCGGATCGGCGACATCGCATTGCGCAGCGATTACCTGGGCGCCCAAGGCACGGCATTCGGCGGCAACTTCATTCAACTGCGCCATCTTCGCACTCGTGCACAGCGCCAGGTTAGCGCGCTCACGCGCAAATGCAACCGCCGCCAGCCTGCCCATGTTGCGGCTCGCGCCGGTGATTAATACGGTCTTGCCTTTGAGCGCGGTTTCCATGCGTTCCGATCGATAAAAGTAGTGCAGTATTATGTTGCAGGCATACGTTACCGACAAGGTGCGTCGCCTCGCACGGCGGTCTGCCAGCGGTCTGCTAAAATCCCCCGCATCCCGCCCCGGCATTACCCTTGGCTGAAAGCGTCAGCAGGTTTATGCCGTGCCAACCGGTCGAGCCCGGAGGAATCAACTACCGGGAACTGCAACCGCAGGGAATGCGAGCCTCGCAGCGTAATTATTGAAGGAAGAAAACATGCTCACTGTCTCCGTAATTCGCGCCGTCGTAGGCGGCTTGGCCGCAGCGCTCATGACATCGCCCGCATGGGGCGCCGAGAGCAGCAACATGAAGCTCGCCGGCTATCACGATCTGCAGGCGCGCACCGCGTATCAACCCGTCGTGCAGCGCCAGGGTGACCGCTGGATTGCATACGTCGGCCATCACGGTGACAACAAATTAAACCCGCTCAACGGCAAGATGGAAGACAACGGCACGTCGATTATCGACGTAACCGACGTCAAGCGTCCGCAGTACCTGGCGCATATTCCCGGCGAAGTCGGCAAAGCCGAACAAGGCGGCGCGCAGATGGTGCGCGTGTGCAGCGGCGATGAGTTGCCGAAAGGCGTGAAAGGCAAATTTTATCTACTCCGTCCTTATGGCAATCAGGCGCACGAAATCTGGGACACCACCGACCCCGCACAACCGCAGCTCGTGACGACCGTCGTGCGCGGATTGCGCGGCACGCATAAAAGCTGGTGGGAATGCGATACGGGCATCGCGTATTTAGTCGGTGGCGACCCGCAGTGGCGAAGCAACCGCATGACGCAGATTTACGATCTGTCAGACCCCGCGAAACCGGTGTTCATCCGCTCGTTCGGTCTGGTGGGACAGGAGCCGGGCGCGACAGGCCCCACGCCGATCACGCTGCACGGTCCGATCTCGACTGGCCCGAAAGGCAACCGCGTTTACTTTGGCTACGGCACGAATTTAGACGGCGTAATGCAGATCGTCGATCGCGACAAGCTGCTCAACGGGCCCAAAGAAGCGACGCGCGAGAATCTCCTGTATCCGCAGATTGCCCGCCTTGACCTGATGCCGTACAACGGCGCGCACACCGTTTTTCCGCTGCTCGGCGTCGACATGCCCGAATTCGCGAAAGCGAAGTACGGCAGCCCGCGCGATTTCATCGTCATCACTGATGAATCGATTCAGAAAGAATGCCTCGAATTCCGCCAGATGGTGTGGATCGTCGACATCACGCACGAAACAAAACCGATGGGCGTTGCGACGTACACAATACCGGAGGCGAGCGGGAACTTCTGCACGCGCGGCGGGCGCATGGGCACGCATTCGTCGAACGAAAGTTTCACGCCGATCTATTACAAACGCATCATGTTCTTCGCCGCCTTCAACGCCGGCGTGCGCGCGGTCGACGTGCGCGATCCGTACCATCCACGTGAAATCGGCTATTACGTTCCGCCGATGACGAAGGAAACCATTGTGCTGGAAGCCCCGCCAGGTGCTAAGCGCAACTTCCCGCCGACGGAAGTATCAAATAAGCGCGCGATTCAGACCAACAATGTCGACGTTGATGATCGCGGCTATATTTATATCGTCGATCGCGCAAATACGGGCATGCATATTCTCGAATTGACCGGTCCGGCTCGCGGGATCGCAAACTGGCCGAAAAAATAAGTTTTCGATGTGCGGTCGCTATACTGCGGGACGTCACCGGCCCGAGCAAGCCGAGAAGGCGCTCGCTGACCTCATCTCGCGCGAATGGCCTGATCTCGCGCCGCGCTACAACGTTTCGCCGGGCACGAACATACCGTTAATCCGGCAGTCCTCTGAGAACGGCGCCGAGCTTACCGAGCTTAAATGGGGCCTGCTGCCCTACTGGTGCAAAGAGCCGCGCGTCGCGTACAACACAATCAACGCGATGGCCGAGACCGTCGAAACCAACGCTTCATATCGAATACCATTCAGAAAACGCCGCTGCCTGATACCGGCCGACGGCTGGTACGAATGGCAGCCGCTTAATTCGGGCAAGCAAAAAAGGTTGTTTCATAAAGCGGATGACACCGATTTTTGCTTTGCGGGGTTATGGGACCGCTGGCAGCGCGGCGACCAGATCATCGACACCTGCTCGCTGATCGTAACGACGCTGCCGACTCGATCGAACACGCGCATGACCGCATGCCGGTCATCATCGATCCTAAAGATTACCAACTCTGACTTGACCCGGCGATTGATGACGTGCCCGCGCTCGCCGCGGTGCTTGGACCTTAAAAAAAAGCGGTAGAGAATGGGCGCTCGTGGCGGCAGTTTATGACCATGACAAAAAGCGGGAGCGGCGTAGATGGAAGCGATCAGGTTACTCGAACCATACTGGGAGCGGCTCGGAAGGATGCTCGTCTATGCGCAGTTTTGCGCGGAAAGCGAAATGCGTGCGCCGGTTTGCCGCGACTTCTGGACGTGGGGGGTGATTGCATCGATCGCCGTTGCGACGCTCGTTCTTCTTTACATCGCCAGGCGCATTCTCAAGCAACAGCTCGAATTCCGCCGCAACAAAAAGCGCCTCGCGGCGCGCGCGATCATCGCCCCGGATGAGGTAATCCAGGCAGTCGCCTGGCGCGGCGATGAGATCAAAGGCGATCTCGAAGCACTGCCGGCCGAAGAGCTCGCCGACAAGTTTCACGAGGCGCTCAGGCAGCAAAAGGCCCCGGTCGCGCCGCGCTGATGCTTTCTTGCGCTATTGCGCCACGATGTGCGCGTCGCGGATGACCTTGCCCCACTTCGCAATTTCGCGCTGCTGAAACGCGGCGAATTCTTCCGGTGAATTCGGCACCGCCTCCGCACCTTGCGCGAGCAGCGCCTCGCGCGCTTCGGCGGTGCGCAAAATGGCAACCACGTCGCGGTTAATGTTCATGACGACCGCGCGCGGCGTGCGCGACGACGCATACAGCCCAAACCACACGTACGATTCGAGCCCCGCAAAGCCCTGCTCGACCGACGTCGGAATTTCCGGAGTTGCCGCGAAGCGTTTCTCGCTCAATAACGCGAGCGCTTTCAGCTTGCCCGCTTTCACCTGCACGCCGGTGGTCGCGGTCGACAGAAACGCGGCCTGCACTTCGCCGGTGAACAGTGCGTTGAGTGAAAATCCCGTGCCTTTGTACGGCACATGCACGAGTTTGGCGCCGGTCGCCTGCGCGAACATTTCGCCCGTGAGGTGGCTGCTGGTGCCGACCGCCGCCGATGAGTAATGCACGCCGTCCAGGCGCGCTTTCACGTACGCGACGAACGCCTTCAAGTTGCCCGCGGGCACCGCCGGCGTCACCACGAGCACGAGACCCGAATTAGTCAGCAGCGAGATCGGCGCAAAATCGCGCACCGGATCGAACGGCATATTTTTGAACAGGAAAGGCGCGCTGACTTGCGTGCTGATGCCGCTTACATAGAGCGTATAGCCGTCAGGCGCGGATCTCGCGACAATCTCCCCGCCGATGATTCCGCCGGCGCCCGGGCGATTGTCGACCACGACTTGGGTGTTCCACTGCTCGCCGAGTTTTTGCGCGATAAAGCGAGCGGTCAGATCGGCGGTGCTGCCGGCCGAGCCGGTAATCAAGCGCACCGGACGTTGCGGATAAATGGCCCCCGCCGCGTGGGCGAGCGCGCCGGATGTTAAATACGCGACGATCGCGAATCCCGCCGCGACGCATCGCGCGCGCGCACCTTTGATACATTTTGGTGCTGCCACGACGTCTCCTTTCATTGCGGCCGCATTCCCGCATCGTTGACGAGCTTCGTCCATTTCGCAAGTTCCGACTGCATGACCGGTCCGAACGCTTGCGGCATGGCGCTCGGCGTGGCGTCAGCGCCGTTGTCGGTAAAGCGCTTGCGCCACAACTGACAAGGAAATTGCAGCGGACGGCTTCGCCATTTCTTTTTCCATAAGCGGGTGCTTGATGCAGCGATTCTAACGCCGGCGGCGGCAGCGCCGTCTATTCCGGCGCGCAAACGCATCTGCTATGCTGCGCGCCATTCGATCCAAGGGAGTGTTTAAACCATGAAACGGTTACTGGCGATTTGCCTCAGTCTTGCTGTCGGGTGCGCCAGCGCAGCGGACAAGCCGGCTGCCGCGCCATTCGGTGAAACCGTCAAGGGCGAAGTCCTCGAGACGCTCAATGCTGCCGGCTTCACTTACCTGCGACTCAAAACGAAAGAAGGCGAAGCGTGGGCGGCGATACGCGCGACGCCAATCAAGACGGGCGCCGAGGTCACACTCGAAAATGTTATCAGGATGAAAAACTTCGAAAGTAAATCGCTGAAAAAAACCTTTCCGGTGATCTTGCTCGGCGACCTCGCCGGCGCGCCGCGCGGCGCCCAAGCCGTCGCCAATGAGGTGGCAGCCGCCCACTCGGACGTCGCGAAGACGGCGAACGCGCCCGATGCCAAAGTAACGAGGGCGACAGGCATCAACGCGCGCACCGTGGCAGAGGTCATGTCGAAAAGCGCCGAACTTAAAGACAAGCCGGTGATGATTCGCGCCAAAGTAGTTAAGTACAACGGCGGCATCATGGGCAAAAACTGGGTTCATTTGCGCGACGGCTCCGGCGCTGCGGTGGACCAGACAAACGATCTGATGGTCACGACTGCGAACGAGGCCAAAGTGGGGGACGTAGTGCTTATGCAGGGAACGCTCCGCACGGACAAAAATTTTGGCGCAGGTTATGCCTATAAGGTTATGGTGGAGGACGCAACGCTGCAAAAGTGAATGCGTGCATGGCGGCATGCGCCAACAATTGGGGTTGGATATTCGCCTCGCCCACGACCTTGCCTCATTTCGGGATTTCGGCGCGCAGAAACTTACCGAATTCCGCCGGCGTGCTGGCAACGACTTTAGCCCCGAACTCGATCAGGCCAGTGCTTTGAGCAACGATCAACTGGTAACACCGCTGCCAAATTACCTGAGACTACCAGTCATCGCGCTCGAGTTTCATCCGTTCGTCACTGCGGCTCAAACAAGTTCGATGTGCGGTTTTTCGAGCCGGCGGATTTGACAGTCTCGCGACTGACAGCGTGCTGGCGGCTCTGTGGCGCACCGTACAGATAAAGCTCTGCTCCCTCTATAAGATGCGTCTGTGACAAGTCCGCATCCGCCGCTCGAGGGATGCCTTGCACTTAACGAATGAGGACATATCATGAAAAAAATATCATCTCTTAAAATGGCTTGTATCGCCGCTGCCGTCGCGCTGGCAGGTTGCGCGGATCAGCCGACCTACCAATCGCAGTCCTCCCAGCAATATCCTGCGCAGGGATATCCCTCACAGAGCAACGATTCCCGTAACGCCTACGTCGGGACCGTCGACAAGATCGAGGTCGTCGGCAGAAAAGATCCGAATAACATTGCCGGCACAGTTATCGGCGGTATCGTCGGCGGGTTGATTGGTCACCAAATCGGCGGCGGCACCGGCAACACAGTGGCCACGATAGCGGGTGCCGCGGGCGGCGCTTATGCGGGCAACCAGGTCCAGTCGCGCAAACGCGCCGACCACGAGACGTTTCGCGTAACCGTGCGCATGGAGAACGGGTCGTACCAGACCGTGACCCAGGACAACATTACGGATTTGCGCACGGGCGATCGCGTGCGCGTAGATGGCAACAGTATTTCGCGCTATTGATGTGAAGCGGGGTCGCCGCATTTAAGTTGCTGCGGCCTCCCCTGCTCCCCCTCACCGGGACGGCAGCGAAATCAACGAGTCGTCGGCGCTGCCGGCAGCGGGTTTGCGTTTATTGCAGTTAGTCAATCGACGCGCGCGCCTGAATCCTTGATGACCTTTGCCCACTTGGTCACTTCGACTTTGATGTACTCGGTAAATTGCTCTGGGGTGTTCGGCACCGGATCGAATCCGAGCACGGCGAGCCTTTCTCTCGTATCCGGCTGGGCCACAATTGCGGTGACGGCGCGGTTAAGCTTGGTCACGTAACCCTTGGGCGTGCCGGCCGGCGCGAAAAAAGCGATCCACGTGTAATCCTCGTAACCGGGAAAACCCTGCTCGGCAACAGTGCCCACGTCGGGTAACGACGGCATGCGCGCCGGACTCGTCACGGCGATGCCGCGAATCTTGCCCGACTTGATCAGCGGCACAGTCGGCGGCATCGCGGTGAGGCCGATCGGTATCTGACCCGCGGCGACTGCAAGCATCGCGGGCGCGGCGCTGCTGTACGGAATGTGTGTCACGTCGAGACCCGCCATCAATTTCAGCAAACGCTCGCCGGTCAGATGCGGCGTGCTGCCGGCGCCGGCCGACCCGTACGAAAGCTTTTGTTTTTTGCCAAGCGCGATTAATTCCTGCAGGTTGTTGGCACTGACCGACGGATGCACGAACATCATGTTAGGGCTCACCCCGGCATTGATGATGGGCGCAAAATCTTTGAACGGATCGTAGCCCGGATTTTTGTAAAGACTTGCTGCGGCCACGTACTGGCTGCTGTTGCAAAGCAGCGTGTAACCATCGGGCACCGCCTGCGCCGCGATACGCGTGGCGATCGTCCCGCCGGCGCCGCCGCGGTTGTCGATCACGATAGACTGGCCGAGCATGTCCGCGAGTTTCTGCCCCACCACTCGTCCCATGATATCGATCGGCCCGCCGGCAGCGCCGCCCGCGAGCACGCGTATCGGACGCTCGGGATACGTTTCAGCACCGGTGCACGGCATCGCCAGCGCCAGTGCGGCAACCGAAAGAGCGCATAGCCAGCTTGTTTTCATCGTAGGTCCTCCGTGGTCATCGCATTTATTTTTGTTTAATCCGATCACGCATTCTCAATGCGTCCAGCACCGTGATACATGCGTGCGTTGCATGATGTTACACGCTCTTGCTCTGCGCTATGATGGCGGCACAATAATTCATCCGCAATTACCGGGTTCAAACACCGGCCGCGACCCGCGGCCCGATCAGGAGAATATCGATGGCGGAAAAAATGAAGGGCTCGCGGCTCATTGCCCATTTGCTGAAAGCGCATGGCGTCACTCATGTGTTTTTCATGGACGCGGTGCTGCGGCGTGCGCTTGCCGAAATGGAAGACTTCGGGATCACGCGCATTCTCGGGCACTCCGAGAAAGCGGTCGCCTATATGGCCGACGGGTACGCGCGCGTGTCGGGCCGTCCCGGCGTTTGCATGGCGCAATCGGTGGGGGCTGCGAATCTCGCATCCGGCATGCAAGACCCATACCTCGGCCATTCACCGGTGATCGCGTTGACCGGCCGGCATGTCGCGCCGTTCCAGTATCGCAATGCATACCAGGAAGTCGATCACGGTCCGCTCTATACGCCAGTCACGAAATTTCACGGCCGTATCGATGCGCAGGAGCAGATACCGCTGTTGTTTCGCGCTGCGTTCCGCGAAGCGACGACCGGCACGCCGCGCCCGGTGCATCTCGACGTCGCCGGCTTTACCGGTGACGCATTGACGGCAACTGAAGGCACATTTGATCTGACGGTCGATGACGCGCACACGCGCTTCCCCGCGTTCCGTCCCGCGCCCGATCCGGCTGCAGTCGAACGCGCGATCGTTGCGATCAAAGCGGCCAAACGTCCGGTGATCGTGGCGGACCGCGGCGTCATCGTTTCGAATGCGGATGACGCGCTCGCGCGATTCGCCGAGCGCATTCAGGCGCCGGTCGTCGTCACGCTCGACGCGAAGCATGCAATGGTGGAAGACCACAAACTGTTTCGCGGCGCGGTCGGGCTTTACGGACGCGGCTGCGCGAACCACGCCGTCGCCGAAGCCGATCTCGTTATTTACGCGGGCAGCAACACGAGCGACCACACCACCGCGAACTGGACGATGCCGAAACAGGGCACCGCGATAATTCAGATCGACATCGATCCGCTTGAAATCGGCCGCAATTATCCCGGCGTGATCGGCATGTTGTGCGACGTGCGCGCAGGACTCGATGCGCTGGCGACGGACGCCGACGCGATGAAGCACGACGACTGGCTCGCGCACACGCAGAAGTATGTCGATGAATGGCGCATTGAAGCCGAGAAAGCGCGCTCGTCCGAGAAACTCCCGATGCGTCCCGAGCGCTTGTGCAAAGAACTTACCGAAGTGCTGCCGAAGGACGCGATCCTGATCGCCGATACCGGTTACGCCGCGTTATGGACCGGCACGCTCGTGTATCTGCGCCATCCGACGCAGCAGTATTTCCGCGCCGCCGGTTCGCTCGGCTGGTCGTTCCCCGCTTCCCTCGGCGCCAAGTGCGCAGCACCCGACAAGCCGGTGATTTGTTTCTGCGGCGACGGCGGCTTTTTCTATCATCTGCCCGAACTCGAAACCGCGCGCCGCCGCAACATTAAGACGATCACCATCGTGAACAACAATCACTGTTTGTCGCAAGGCTTGCGCAATCTCAACATCGCTTATGAAGGCCGCGCCGAACCGAATCACAAAGACGAATGCTACGAATATCGCGAAACCGACTTCGCCAAAGTCGCGCAGTCGTTCGACTGCTTCGGCGTGACCGTCGACAAGCCGCAGGATTTCAGGAAAGCATTTGAAGCTGCGATGAA
>JANXRI010000231.1 GCA_025353085.1 Betaproteobacteria bacterium | reverse complement strand
CGCAGAGGCGATCGGTCTCGCCTTGTTCGAGCGCGAGCACTTTCGCGATGGCGGCGCTGAAGCCGCCGCTCGCCAGCCGCCGTTCGTAATCGCGCACGCCCAGCCAATCGGGCGAGCGTTCCATCGCTTCGTCAATCGGCGCATCGCCCGGCGCGATCAGATATTGGCGCTGCCAGTCGCCGCCTTGCTTGCGGATGCGGCACACCAGCGTCGCTTCGTCGTCCAGCAGCGGGAAAAACGGGCGCGGTAGGTTGCCGATGCGGCGGTTGTCGACTACCGCACGCAACCACGCATAAGGTTCTCCGGAGTGACGCACATAGCGCTTGTAGTCGCGCTTACCCGCGCATTGGAGCGCAAACAAAGTGCGCAGCGCGTCGAGCAGCGTGGTCTTGCCCGAACCATTGGGGCCGACGATGGCGACGATACTGGCGTCGAGCGTCTGGCGAAACCGTTGCCAGTAGTCCCAGTGCACGAGCTCGATGCTTTTCAGATGAAACACCGGCGCTATTCCTCGTTCAAATCCGGCGCTATTTCGGTGACGCGGGCGGCCAGCAATTCAGCAAGCGCGCCGTCGAGAATACGCGGCGCGAGTACGGTGTGATCGAGCGCCAAGTCCAACATCGGCCCTTCGTGAATAACGCCCTGATGACGTTCGATAAACCCGTGGCGGGACAATATGCCAAGGTTAAACCCGATGCGTGTTTTGCCGCCGAGTTGTTTGCCAAAGTCTGCGATGAGCGTGCGCTCCGGCAGGTTGCCTTCGACGTCACTGCCGGTGGGTATGGATTTCTCCAGCCCGAACATGTCATTTTGCTGCGTTTGCGTATTATCGCGGCGCGTCACCTGGCGTTCGCGCTTCGGCAATATCAGCAGGGCCCATAGCACCACGAGCAACGCGACGCAATCGCGCGCCAGACCCAGATTGCTCGATAGCCACTTGCCTTCGCGCGCCAGCACCGGCTCTTCGGCAGTGCTGGCGAGGCCCAGCGCGATATGCGTCGCGTACGGGTTGTCGAGCAAGCGCAATCCGCAGGCGGCAAGGCGGCGTTCGATTTCCGCCCGAAAGTCTTCATCCACCAGCGCGCGTCGCGACAAAGCATCAGCGCGCGGCACCCAGCGACCGGCAATCAGCCGCGCGATCAGCACCTGCGCTTCGTCAGTCATGCTGCGTCAGAGGCGGCAGGCGTCAGCGCGCCACGGCTGATCTGAGCGACTTCATCACGCGCCACGGTTTCATAGTCATCCGAAATCGTGACGTTGAGCGGCAGGCGCGCGAGATCCGAGATGCGCCCGCGCATCTCGGCTGATTCAGGGTCGGCAATCAACGCCAGCAGCGACAACCGGTATGCCGATAGTGCATAGCCGTCATTTACCACTACATCGGCCAGCGGCGTTGGCGATTTTATTTCCGCCAGCCGGTCGATAAATCTATCGAGCGCAACGAAACGCTCGATAGACATTTCGCTCGTGTCGGGCGCATCGCATGGCGGCGGCAATGTGGTGTTTTCCTGCGCCAGGCGTTCGCGTTCCAGCAATTCATATTCAGCAGCATCGAGCATCAGGTCACCCATGACGATGGGCAGCGGTGCCATGCCGCCAAAGGTGCCCTCGCCGAGGGCGGCTAAGCGATCCTGACCGAGCGTGCGCAGCCATTGCACCACGTCGGATGAAGACAAGCCGCTGCCGCCCAGCGAAACGCTCTGCAAGTCAAGCGCGTGCAAGGTGCGCTGGAACGTGGCATGCATGCGTAACAAGCGGCTTTGCGCCTGGCCGATGGCCTGCGCATTGCGGTGCATCGCGCCGTCGAGTTCGCCGTCTTTCATCAGTGAGTGAATGATGTCGTTACCCTTTTCGACGGCGGACTCGACCGCGTTGAATTTGGTGCTGGCCTGACGGATGCGAAAACCCGAGCCGCTGATCAGGGCGTCGTCGAATTCTTTTTGTAGCTCGCGATATTTGGTGAGCAGCAGATTGAGCGCCTCGAGCGAAGGCCGTCCGATGGATTGTCCGGCGGCGACCTGCGAAGTGATGTACGCGAGATCGGCATCTTCACCCGCGGGCAGGGCCAGCACATTGGCCAGCGCGGAAAGCGTCACGCGAGCCGTGCCGCTCAACTGGTAGGTGCGATCCTCGCTGTCCCATACGAGCAAACCGAAGTTCTTCAAGCGATCCAGCACGGTATTCAGTTTTACCGGATCGAGATACGAAAAATGTTGCGCGAGTTCTTGCGGGCTCCAGCGCGGCGCATCGGGGCGATCCCCGATTTCACGCATGACCAGCAGCCGAATCAGAATTTCTGCTTCACCGCCCCGAAACACCATAATAAAGGCGTTAAGCATCGTGCGTGAATTCATCAACGGCGCCAGCGCTTGCAAATCGCTTTCGAGCACACCGTGGGCGAAGAACTGATTCAGTGGCAGATCTTCGTTGTTATCTGAAGTAATTTTTTCCATCGGTTACGCGGTGTTGCGAAGCGCCTGTCGTACGAACATTAAAAAACGATCGGATTAAATTATTTTCTGACTTGCCCATCGCCGAACACGACCCATTTGCGCGAGGTCAGCCCCTCCAGACCGACCGGCCCGCGCGCGTGCAATTTGTCGGTCGAGATACCGATCTCAGCGCCGAGGCCGTATTCGAAACCATCAGCGAAGCGCGTCGATGCGTTGACGATGACGGAACTCGAATCGACTTCGCGTAAAAAGCGGTTTGCGCGAATTTTATCCTCAGTCACGATTGCGTCGGTGTGTTGAGAGCCATAGCGCGCGATATGATCCATCGCCTGATCGAGTCCATCGACCACGCGCACGGCGAGTATGGGCGCCAGATATTCCGTGTACCAGTCTTCCTCGGTCGCTTCTGTAATGCCGGGAACTAGTTCACGTGTCGCTTCGTCACCGCGCAATTCGATGCCTTTGTCCTGATAAATTTTCGCCAGGCGCGGCAACACGCGGGCAGCGATGCCGCGCGCGACCAGTAAAGTTTCCATCGTATTGCAGGTGCCGAGCCGCTGCGTCTTGGCATTGTCCGCAATGCGAATCGCCTTGTCGATGTCAGCCTCGTCGTCAATGTAGACATGACAAACGCCGTCAAGATGCTTGATCATCGGGATACGCGATTCTTTCATTACACGTTCGATCAGGCTCTTGCCGCCGCGCGGCACCACGATGTCGACATATTCGTTCATGCGCAGCAGTTCGCCGACGGCGGCGCGGTCGGTTGTCTCTATCACCTGCACTGCAGTCTCGGGCAGACCGGCGGCGGCCAAGCCTGCATGCACGCACGCAGCGATCGCCTGATTAGAGTGCAGCGCTTCCGAGCCGCCGCGCAAAATGCACGCATTGCCCGCTTTGAGACAAAGCCCGGCCGCATCCGCGGTGACATTCGGCCGCGACTCGTAAATGATCGCGATCACCCCGAGCGGCACGCGCATGCGCCCAACCCTGATGCCGGACGGTTGCTCTTTGAGTTCGCTGATTTCGCCGATTGGATCCGCGAGGCGCGCAATCTGGCGCAGCCCGTCGGCCATGTCGGCGATGCTGTTGGCGGTTAGTGTCAGGCGGTCGATCAGCGGCGCATCCAGATTCTTCGCGCGCGCAGCGTCGAGATCGAGCGCGTTGGCGGCGAGCAGGCGTTTAACGTCGCGTTCGATCGCTTCAGCGGTCAACGTCAACGCGCGGTTTTTAGTCGCGGTGTCGGCCCGCGCGACCAGCCGCGACGCAGCGCGCGCCTGCTGACCGACGGTGCCCATGTAGCTCTGAATGTCCATGGAATGAAATGCAGGATTAAGGATTCAGGAATGAGGATTGAGCAAGCGGCGTGCGATCTTACTTCTTGATCCGCAGTCCACAATCTAAAAAAAACAATGATATCGCGATTCTAGGCAGCCTTGGCGCGCTTGCGCGCGAAGTGCAAGCCAAGCTGAAGTAATTCGTCCCAGACGTCGCCGCGCGCGAGTCCTTTAATCATGCGATCAATACGCGCCGCATGGACGAGCGCGGTTTCGATCTGGGTTGCGGTAAAACGCCCGACGTTGCGCTCGATCAGTTGCTGGCGCGGTCCCCAGATGCGCGCATCGCGCAGCGCCTGCTGCAGCGGCCGGCCTTGCGCCAGCACGGCAAGCACGCGGCCGATCGCGCGGACTTCTTCGGTGATCGACCACAATATCAGCGGAGGCGCCGCCCCTTCGCCCTGCAAGCCGTCGAGCACGCGTGCCAATTGCAGCGCGTCACCGGCGATTACGATTCCGCCCAAGTCGAACACATCGAACCGCGCCACGTCGTGCACCGATGCCTTGATCTGGTCGAACGACAACGCACCCGGCGGAAATAGCAGCGCGAGTTTTTGCACTTCCTGATACGCGGCGAGTAGATTGCCTTCGACTTTGTCGGCGATGAAGTCGAGCGTCCCGGCATCCGCGGTTTGATCCTGCGCTTTGAGACGGATCGCGAGCCAGGCGGGCAGCTTGTCGCGTTTCACCTGCACGGCTTCGACCATGGTGCCGGCCGCATCGAGCGCGCCGAACCATGCGGCTTTTTGGGCGCGCCAGTCAACTTCGGGCAGTGCAACCAGCGTGATCGTATCGGGCGGCAGGTCGGCCGCGAATTCCTGCAGCGCCTGACTGCCATCGGTGCCGGGTTTGCCGCTGGTGATGCGGATTTCAAGGATGCGGCGCGTCGCGAACAACGACTGCGACTGGCGGCTGACTCTTAATTGAGACCAGTCGAAATGCTGCTCGGCAGTCAGCACCTCGCGCTCGCTGTAACCTTCTTCTCGCGCGCGTGCGCGGATGCGGTCGGCCGCTTCGAGCGCCAGCAACGGCTCATCGCCGTACACAATATAAAGCGGCGCCAGCGAGCGCTTGAGATTTTGCGCGAGTTGTTCGGTCGTTATGCGCACGTCGTGATTTGCCCGCGCACAGTGCGCGTTTTAACGCGTATCCCGGGTGTCCGCGTTGAGATGCGCGACCTGCAGGCGGCGCACCACCTGCTGGACGGCGTCGGTTTGCATGTCGCGGTATAACAACGCCTCCTCCTGCTCTTTGCCGAGCACGTCCGAATCGCTGTAGAGCAAATCCCGCTTGAGCAGGATTTCATCGGGCGCGATCAACTCGCGGCCGGCCTTGTCGGTGAGCCGGAAATTGATGCGATAGCGCAGCTGAAGTTCCTGCACGCGGCCTGCGCCCGACAAGGACAGAATGGAACGCTCGCGCGCTTCACCCAGAATTTGCAAGGTGACGTCGGCGTCTTTGGGATTTGTCGTAATGCGGGTCTTGCTGCCGGCGCGCACCGCGCGCGCAAGCGGCGTCGTGAACGTTGGCGAACCAATGAGGTAAAGCGAATCGAACGGCAGATCGGCCTGGCCGCGCAGATGAAAGCCGCAGGCAGTCAGCATTGCGCACAGCGCAAGGCTGACGAGAAGGCGGAAGGATGAAGGCGGAAGGATGAAGAAAACCCCGGTTCTCTCCGTCAATTGAGATTCGTCTTTAAATTTCATCCTTCATCCTTCCGCCTTCATCCTTGTAACTAATTACACTACCACGTTGACGAGGCGGCCGGGAACCACCACCACTTTTTTCACCGGCTGGCCGGCGATGTGTTTTTGCACGTTGGCATTCTGCATCGCGAGCTGCTCGATTTGCGCGCGGTCGGCGTCTTTCGCAACGCGCATATTGCCGCGCAGCTTGCCATTGACCTGCAGCACGAGTTCGATCTCGTCTTGAACAAGAGCCGCCGGGTCTACTTCCGGCCATTGCGCCGTGAGGATTTCCCCATATTGTTTCTCAAATCCCAATTCTTTCCACAGCGCATGAGTTATGTGAGGAACGATAGGATTAAGTATTCGAAGCAATATTCCAATGGACTCATTGATCAACTGCCACCGCGCATTCAACGGCTCCTTAGGAGGCGTTGACGCATTGAGGGGAGTCACGTCAACCGGAAACTTCTCAATGGCGTTGAGCATTTTCATTCCAGCGGATGCGACAGTATTGAATTGCATTCGCGAGTAGTCGAAGTTCGCTTGCTGCAAAATTTTGTGCACCTCCGCACGAGCAGCACGCAGTTCGCTGGCGACATTGGTCCAGTCGTTTATGCGTGCAATGTTCTCCTGAAACCGAATTGCCCCTTCGTTACGTGCACAATAGTCCCATAGCCGGCGCAGATATCTGTTCGCGCCCTCGACGCCGGCGTCGTTCCACAAAAGCGTGTCTTCCGGTGAGCTCGCAAACATCATGAAAAGCCGCGCCGTATCGGCGCCGTATTCCTCGATCAGCGATTGCGGATCCACGCCGTTATTCTTTGATTTCGACATGGTGCCGATACCGCCCGACTCCACCGGTGCGCCGTCGCTCTTGAGCGTAGCGCCGAGTCGTTTGCCGTTCGCATCGACCGAGAGTTCGATTTCACCCGGGTTGTAATACGTAATGCGCCCGGTATCGGGCTTGCGGAAAAAGATTTCGTTTAACACCATGCCCTGCGTAAG
>JANXRI010000129.1 GCA_025353085.1 Betaproteobacteria bacterium | reverse complement strand
TACGACCCGGTGAACGATGTCACTCCGATCGCGCTGATCGGCGCGAACGGCCTCATGGTGGCACTCCACCCGGCGGTTCCCTTCACGAGCATCAAGGAACTGATTGCGTATGACAAAGCGAATCCCGGCAAACTTAATTATGGCTCCAGCGGCACCGGCACTGCCATCCACCTTGCCACTGAACTCTTCAACCAGATGGCCGGCACCAGGATGACGCACGTGCCGTACAAGGGGGTCGGCCCGGCACTGAACGACCTGCTCGGCGGGCAGATTCAACTCATCTTCAGCGGCTTACCCCAGATGATCCCGCAGGCTAGATCGAACCGCGTGCGCGGCATTGCCGTGACTAGCGCCAAGCGCTCCAACGCAGTGCCTGATATTCCGACCGTGGGTGAAACCGTCGCGGGTTACGAAGCGGTGCAGTGGCAGGCTATTCTGGGTCCGAAGGCGTTGCCCAAGGACATCGTCACGCGCTGGAACAACGAAATCAATCGCATCCTGCAACTGCCCGATGTCAAAGAACGCCTGGCGGCTGCCGGATCCGAACCCGTTGATAGCTCGCAGGAGCACTTCCGCGAAGTGCTCAAGCGTGACGTCGCGAAGTGGCAGAAAGTGGTCAAGATTGCCAACATCAAGCCGGGAAGCTGATCACCTTTTACCTCGACAAATCGCCCGGACAAAAGTCGGGCGCGTTCGATGGATAATCTTTATGAGTAGGGTATTTTCCATGAACCAGAAATCTGTCATAACCGTCGACGACATCACGAACATCGCATTCGAGGAACGCCGGCCCGGTTGCGCGAAGGGTGTGCTGCAGGAGGATGCGCCGGCGCAGACGAGTGTGTTCCGCGTCCAGCCCGGCAGTGGTGTGCCGACGCACCTGCATTCGCAGGTCTACGATCTTTTCGTCGGCGTGAAGGGGAAGCTCGAAATCCGCTATGAAAGCCAGCACGGCAATGGCCTGTTTGTGCTCAAGCCCGGCACGTTCTGCAGCATGCCGCCCGGCGTGCGGCACGAAGTATCGAATCCGAGCAAGACGGACGAAGCGTTCTTCCTGCTCGTGCACGCCTCGCACGAAGGCTACGATTACGTGCCGGTGCCGTTTCGCGCGACAGAGCCCGCATCGCGGTTCTCGCCGCAGACCTAAGCCGGATCCATGATTGAAACGGTAGGGACACACGACCATGGTCACCGTGAATCGGGCTAAAGGGGGCGGGTCATGCGCGCGAATCGCTGACGTTCAACGTGATCCCCGCTGTTCGGGCGCGTAGCCCTTTACCACAAGGCGTGACCATCATCCCGTCTCATTTGAACGGTAGCGATATGATGACCGCGAAGAAATTAAATTCGCGCCGCGATGTAACCTTCGGCCACACCCGTGCGAATAGCGTTTGTGGGCTTTGTTTCTCGCGTATTACAGAGAGCGAATCTGATCCCACATTTCTGATTAATTTAAAAGCGGAGAACCGGATCGAGCGGAATGTCATCGTATTGTGTTGCGTATTAATGCAGGCGCTGCTGGCCGGACAAGCAGCAGCCGCGGAATTAAACGTCAAAGCCGTAATGTCGCCCAAGGAGCAGATGCGACTTGAGTTCGCCGACGGTAGCGGACATTTCGTGCTGATGGTGCGCAGGGAGGGGAAAGCCGATGGTGCGGGACCCTTGGCCGGGGCGGGAGTTACCGAATATGGTTGGCACGACATCGAGCCTGGCGTGGCCGGAGATCCGCGCGGATATCTGGTATTCACCGCTCCGGGTGGCGACGTCGCGTACGTCAAATGGCGGGTGCGCGCGGTATTTGTGCCCGGCACCGATGGAAAGCCCAAATTGCTTGACAACGGATTTTGGGAAATCGCGGGCGGCACAGGCAGATTTCGCGGTGCCAAGGGCGCCGGTACGCTGCACATAAAAGCGGTTTCGCCGACGGACCGCGAGTATTCCTTGACGGGCGAAATCGGGAATTGATTGCATCGAACTGCGGAGCGAGACATGAATTCAATCAATAGCTCGAAAAATTGGCTGCTGTGGTCCATTCGGTGGTTCACGATATTGATCCCGCTGTGTTCGCAGAATTTGTTGGCGGCTGACCCGCGAAATGACGCGACAATCGTCGCAGCCTCTAAATATGGGTTCGACGTGCTCGTGAGCCGTGTCGAGAAAGCCGTCGCCGATCAGAAGATGGGAATGGTCGCGCAGGCGAGTGCGAGTCGCGCCGCCGCTTCGCGTGGCGTGAAGATTCCGGGCAATGCAGTGTTGATGGTGTTTCGAAACGATTATGCAGTGCGCATGCTGCAGGCGAGCGTGCCAGCAGGCATTGAAGCGCCGTTGCGGCTCTATGTTACCGAGAATGCCGACGGCACGGCGAGCCTGAGCTATCGAAAGCCGAGCGACGTGTTCGCTCTCTATGGCAATCGCGATCTTGACGAAATGGCTGTCGAACTCGACATGATTTTCGGAAACATCGTGCGCGACGCCACCGGGGGCTGATTTTACTTCTTGTCCAGGAAGGACCGTATGTAATCAGTTCCGGATAATCGAACATATTTTATCTGCAACATTCACGCTGTTCCTGGACCGGAGGACACTTTACGGAACCGAAGGAGCAGAACACGCAGCAGTCGCCGAGGTTGGGCCGCAACAGCGTCTTGCAGTTGGTGCACTCGTAGTAGAACTGACACGCGTCCGTAGGCATGGTTTCGGTCTTGGTAAATCCGCACCGTGGGCACGTAAGGACGGATTCGAGAATTAATGCGCTCATGTTTGGTAATTGATTGGCGATGCCCTCAGCCAGGCGCGTGCTTGCCCAACTTCCAGCCATGTTGCGCGATATGCTTTTCCGCAATCTCGATCGGTTCTTCTTCAAGCGGCGTGGCCATTGAATCGTTCCAGCGATTCATGAACCCAAAGTATGAAATTAATGCGGTGATCTCGACCACTTGTCCTTCAGTCCAATGCGCCAAAAGC
>JANXRI010000200.1 GCA_025353085.1 Betaproteobacteria bacterium | reverse complement strand
ACCGGCAAGGTCGGCGTGGGGATGATCACTGTCGGTGCAGGCGCCGCCTACAGCGTGTCGGCGATGGGCGAAGCGTATGCAGAATCGATCCCGGTGTTGAATATCGTGACCCAGGTGCCGACGCCGTATCTCGACCAGGAGAAAGGCATCTATCACGAATGCAAGGACCAGATGGGGTTCTTCCGGCCGGTCACGGGTTGGTGCCACCGCATTACCGCAGCGGAGGAAATGGCGCCGGCGATCGACGAGGCGTTCAAACGCATGCGCAGCGGCCGGCCGCGCCCGGTGATGCTCGAAATCCCTGCCGACGTGTTGAAAATGGAAGCCAATGTCGTTATCCCGCCGCCGGCACAGCGCACTAAACCGGAGGTCAATGCGCGGGACGTCTCGCGCGCGGCCGATGCGCTGGCCGCGGCTGGAGCGCCGTTGCTGTGGGCGGGCGGGGGCGCGGTGCGCGCGGGCGCAGGCGGGGAACTTGCGGTGCTGGCCGAGATGCTCGGCGCGCCCATCCTCAGCACCAATGGCTCGCGCGGCATCGTCTCCGACGAGAATCCGTTGATGATCGACAACATCATGACGATGAGCCCGATCATCGAGAGCGAAATCCTCAATACCGCCGACGTGATGTTGGCGTTGGGTACCCGTTTTTCCGAGCGCGCGACACGCTCGACGGACAAGACGGCCGCACTCGACGTGACTGGCCGCTCGGCGAAAGGCTGGACGATCAAAATTCCCAAGAATCTCATCCACGTCGACATCGATCCCGGCGAGTTCAATCACAACGTGCCGGCCGCGCATGCGGTGCACGCCGATGCGCGGGATTTTCTGCAGAAGCTGATCGCCGAGCTGAAGGCGCGCAATTATAAGCTGCCCGAACCGCGTGTCGAGCGCATCGCGATGATCAAGGATCGCGCGCACGCCGGCCTGAGGGAGCGCGTGCCGGTCGAGATGCAATTGCTCGCCGATCTGCGCAAGGTGCTGCCGCGCAACGGCATCGTTGCGGCGCAATCGATCCTCGGCCACTGGGCGCGCTACACGCTGGACATGTACGAGCCGGGGAAATTCCTGTTCGCCAACACGTTTGGTTCGATGGGTTACGCGTTCCATGCTGCGATCGGCGCCAAGATCGCTTGTCCCGAACGGCCGGTCGTTGCATTGTGCGGCGACGGCGGCTTCATGTTCGGTTGCGGTGAACTGGCCACCATCGCGCATTACAAGTTGCCGATCGTGCTCGTGATATTCAACAACGGCGGGTTCAAGATCCTGCAGAACACGCAGAAGAAGCGCTTCGGCCGCCACATCGGCACCGACTTGACCAATCCCGATTTCATGAAGCTCGGCGACGCCTTCGGTTTTGCCACCGCGCGAATCGACGACCTTGCGCAACTCGCGCCGGCGATCGAGGCAGGTCTGGCGCGCGACCGCGCCACGCTGATCGAAGTGCCCATCGAGTTCAAGTCTTACCGTTGAGCCGGCGCGAAATGGCGGAACGGACACTTCAATGCGCGCTGCTGTTGTCATCGTTGGTGGCGGGGCTCGCGTGTGCGGCAGTACCGGCGTGGAAACCGCAGGACAATGTAGAAATCATCGTCGGCGCGGGCCCCGGCGGAGGCAACGACAATGTGGCTCGATTGATGCAGAAGATCCTGCAGGACAAGCGTCTGCTGGATGCTTCGACGGTCGTCAACAAGGCGGGCGGCGGTGGTGCGATCGCATATGCCTATCTGAACCAGCGGCGCGGCAACCCCGTCTACATCGCGATCGCTTCGAATACGCTGCTGACGGGGCATATCACCGGCATCGGTGCGCTGAATTACACCGACTTCACGCCGCTTGCCATCATGATCAACGAATACATCGGCTTTGTTGTCAAGCCGGATTCGCCGTTGAAGAACGGTCTCGATCTGATCGCGAAATTGAAAGCCGACCCGCGTTCAGTCGCATTCGGCATCTCGACCTCGCTCGGCAATATCAATCACATTGCGGTGGCCGTGGTAGCACGGGCTGCCGGCATCGATCCGCGGCGTCTCAAGGTCGCGGTGTTCGATTCGTCGGCGTCCTCGATTACCGCCGTGCTCGGAGGACACATCGACGTGGTCGCAGGCCCGCCCAGCATTTCGGCCAGTCACATCGAGGCAGGCAAGCTGCGGATGATCGGCGTGACCTCCCCGCAACGGGTGCGCGGCGTACTGGCCGGGCAGGCAACCTGGCGCGAACAAGGCATCGACGCGGTGGTGATCAACTGGCGCGGCATGCTTGGCGCCAGAGGATTGGGCGCGCCACAGATCGCATTCTGGGACGCGACACTCAGCCAGCTTGCGAAAAGCGACGAATGGGACCGCGAGCTTGCGCGCAACTTGTGGGAAAACGCTTATACCGACAGCGCGCATGCGTCCGCCTATCTGAAGACGCAGTATGCGGAACTGGGGGCGATACTGCGCGAACTCGGTTTCGTCAAATAACCGATCGATTCTGCGCAACGTCAGGTCATGAAAATTGAAGAACATCTATTGAAGGCGGATGCTTTCGAGCGTGCGGCTGCCAAGCTCGCGCCGCAGACCGACTCGGCGCTGTATGTGGTGTATCTGCTGCGGGCCGGCACCAATCGCGTCAATGCAGCCCTGCATGCATTGAGGACGACCACCGATGGCAAGCCCACGGCCGAAAAACTGGGCGATCTGAATCATACCTACAAGCCTGAACTCAACGTGCCGGTGCCCGGCGAACTGCGCGCGGCGTTTGGTCATCTTGCTCTGATCGAAGAGATGCGCACCGACTACGTGCGGGGTGACAAATTCCTGGACGCCGCGATGCTCGATGCCTGCAATGGGGCATACCGCGGCATCTGCGACGATACCGCGCCATTGCTGACGCTGAGGACACCGTGAACAGCGCCAAACATCTCGCGCAAGCTGCGATCGTAATGGCGGGCATGCGTAAATTGACGATGCCCGGCGATTATCTTGCGATTGTCGACGGCGCCATGATCGCGGGTTACCACCTTGGCAACGCATTGCTGCATGCGCATGGCGTGTTCGCCGATGCCGAACATGCGAATACGCCGTCGAAACTGGCGTGCGACATCGATTCGTTGCCGGCGCCGATCCGCCCCGCGTTCGTCGCATTTACGGAGCTTGAGAAATTTCGCTTCGATTATGTGCGCAATGCGTCCGTTTATGACGAACGTCTTGGCGCTGAAGTTTGGCGCTGTCTTGAGGTGATGCAGCAGGCGTGTGTGGAAAAATAGGCAATTGAATGCGCCGAATCAATATCGTGGGCCAACCGGCCCAAGATCGCGCCGCAGGCCTAATACGAGCGAAGCGAATAGGATAGGCCCCACACGGGATTCTTGAACTCCAGTACGTATAGCACGTCAATCTGGCGAGCGATGCTCTGCATCATTACCCACTGATGCCAATAGGAGGGACGAAGATGCCAATAATGCACTTGCTTTGACAAGGTAATGCAATTGCATTACCATTTCTGCATCTATCCATTTCACGAAAGAGTGCCATGGCCGCGCCCCTCGAACTCGAATCCACACTCACCGACCGCTACCAGACCACGGTGCCGGAAACCGTTCGCCGTACGCTCAAGCTCGGAAAGCGTGACAAGATCCACTACACCATCCGGGATGGCGAAGTGGTGCTCACGCGCGCGGAAGTCACCGACGGCGATGACCCAGTGCTCGGGCAGTTCTTGGGATTCCTCGCACGCGACATCGCCAGTCACCCGGAACGACTTCAAGCGATCGACACGGGCCTTGTGAAGCGTATTCAGTCTCTGGTCGGCGGTGTCAAAGTCGATCTCGACGAAGCTCTCTCGGTAGACGATGAATGAGTGGTGGTCAGCCGACGCCACTAGTCAACGGCTGGACGATTTATGCACACCCGTTTTTCCTTAAGCAGGTTGAAGCGCTGATCCAGCAGGTCGAAGGGCTTAAACGGAAAGACCCGAAAGGCTTTACCAAGAAGAATGCCACCAAGCGCCTTGCCGCCATCGCCAAGCTCGCGTTCGAGGTGATTCCGCAGGACCCGGCAAGGACTGAATACCGCCAGGGCAATACTCTTGGGGAAGACTACAAGCACTGGTTTCGTGCCAAGTTCTTCCAGCAGTACCGGCTGTTTTTTCGGTATCACGCGGCGACTAAGGTGATCCTTTACGCTTGGGTCAATGACGAGGACACCAAGCGCGCTTACGAAAGCGGCGATGATGGTTATCGGATCTTCCGCAAGATGCTGGAAAGCGGGCAGCCCCCGGACGATTGGGATCGGCTCCTCGCCGAGGCCCGCGCCGAATCTGATCGCCTGCAAAAACTCGTCGCACAGACGACAGCGGCAAAGCCCTGAATTTCGATGATGTGCTATGGTAGCTACTTTGCTCGGAAAGTAACCGCAAAACCCCATGCGGGAGTTT
>JANXRI010000186.1 GCA_025353085.1 Betaproteobacteria bacterium | reverse complement strand
CTCCGGCACCATTTTAATGTCGAGGTAACCGGCGTTGCGGGCGGTTGAACGTATCGTGTCGTCGAGGTCGAGCTCGTCCGCATGGCCTTCGCGCGCAAATTTGCGCAGCCGTTTCAGCGCTACTTTGATATTGCGGGTGCCGAGTTCGACCGAATCATCCAGGTTTTTAAATTCGCGCTGGTCCCACACTTTAACGGCGCGCCGATGGCGTGACTCATGCTGGCCGATGCGCACACCCTCGGGGTTGTAGCCGTAAGCGCCGAACGGGCTGGTGCCTGCAGTGCCAACCCATTTGCTGCCGCCCTGGTGCCGGCCTTTCTGCTCTTCGAGACGTTTTTTCAGCGTCTCCATTAACTGGTCCCAGCCGCCGAGAGATTCGATGAGTTTTTTTTCTTCCTCGGTCAAATGCTTCTCGGCCATTTTTTTCAGCCACTCCTCGGGTATCAGTGCAGCCGCGTCTTCCGGCAGCTCTGTGATGCCTTTGAAGTAAGCGCCGAACGCACGGTCGAATTTATCGTAATTCGATTCGTCCTTGACGAGGCAGGCACGCGACAAATAATAAAAGTCATCGATGCTGCCGCTCACGACGCGCTTGTCGAGCCCCTCGAGCAGCGTAAGAAATTCACGCACCGATACCGGCAGACCGCCCTGCTTTAACTTGAGAAAAAATTCGATCAGCACGAATTGCGCAAGACGCGGGCTGTGGATGACGATGCCGCACGCCCGGCAACCGTCGTGCGTGAGCCCCGCGACCCGGGCGTGCCTTCCGCCAACGCGACCCGCCACTGCTCAAGCTTTGTTTCAAAGCGCATCGTATTAGCGGGGCTCGACGACGGCAAGACGACGGTTTCGAATCCGCGGTGCTGAAACAACGGTTCGAGCTTGCCGGCGGTCTTGCCGTTAAAGCACACGCGGCGCAGTTTCATCGCGACCTCCGTTACGCGCGAGAAATCGTTATGGCCCGGATTTCGTATATTCGCGTCGAGACTGCCTTCACGCACGCAGCTTTCAATGATGTCCCACAGGCCGATGCGATGCTTGAGCAGCGTATTGAGCCGCTGCTGATATTCCATTTGGGGCAACGGTTCCTCGATCACCGCACCGACGAGCCGCCAGAAATGGTTTTGCGGGTGTCCGTAATATTGCGCCTTCACAAGCGACGCAACGCCGGGGAAACTGCCGAGTATCAGTGTGCCGATTTTCGCGTCGATCACCGGCGGAAAACCCCTTGCCCCCTTAGCCATAAGAGCCATCTCAAGCATATTCAAGCCGCAGATACAAGCAGATAAACGCGGGTAACTCCAGGCCAAACACAGCCGACTGTCGCGTTGCTCGACTTGCACTTTGCATTGTCATCTGCGCTTATCCGCGGCTCAATGAATCAGCTTCTAACCCGGCTTGCGCCGCGACATGAACACCAGCCGCTCGAACAGGTGCACATCCTGCTCGTTCTTCAAAAGCGCGCCATGCAGCGGCGGAATGATTTTGTGTTGATCGCGGCTCGCCAGCACTTCGGGCGAGATATCCTCCGCCATCAAAAGCTTCAGCCAGTCCAGGAGTTCAGACGTCGACGGCTTTTTCTTGAGTCCCGGCACATCGCGGATTTCGAAGAAAGCCTCGAGCGCCTCTTTGAGCAGCGCTTTCTTGAGTCCCGGAAAATGCACGCCGACGATTTTTTGCATCGTCTCCCGGTCGGGAAAACGGATGTAGTGGAAGAAGCAGCGCCGCAAAAACGCGTCGGGCAGTTCCTTCTCGTTGTTGCTCGTGATGATGACGAGCGGCCGGTGACGCGCCTTGATGAGCTGTTGCGTCTCGTACACGTAGAATTCCATGCGATCGAGTTCACGCAGCAGGTCGTTGGGAAACTCGATGTCGGCCTTGTCGACCTCGTCGATTAACAGCACCGACTGCTCGTCGGCATCGAATGCATTCCACAGCATGCCGTGCACGATGTAGTTTTTGATGTCATGCACCTTCGGGTCGCCGAGTTGCGAATCACGCAGCCGCGATACCGCGTCATACTCATACAATCCGTGTTGCGCTTTGGTAGTCGACTTGATGTGCCACTCGTAAAGCGGTCGCTTCAGCGCCTTGGCGACTTCGAGCGCCAGCATCGTTTTGCCGGTGCCCGGCTCGCCCTTGATAAGCAGCGGGCGCTCGAGCGTGATCGCCGCATTGACCGCCATCGTGAGTTCGTGCGTAGCGACGTAGTTTTCAGTGCCTTCGAAGCGGGACATCTGTGCCTTAGCCTATGAAAATATTATAATGCTGCATTAAATGAAGTCGAGAGAGCTGAACGGCGCGCCGCGAGCGTCCGTTCGAACGAACGTCCCGTCAATTATAGATAATAGTTCACCTTATTTCTAATTGGAGATTGCCATGCACATCGACGGCGGTTGTCACTGCGGCCATATCAGGTTTGAAGCGGAGGTCGATCCCGCCACCGTCTCGATCTGTCACTGCAGCGATTGTCAGACACTGACCGGCTCGGCGTTTCGCGTGACAGTGCCGGCGCCCAAGAGCGGTTTCAAGCTATTGCAAGGTCAGCCCAAAATATATGTGAAGACAGCGGAAAGCGGAACGCGGCGCGCGCATGGATTTTGTCCCGAGTGCGGCACGCCTATCTACGCGACCGCCGTGACTGATCCGCAGGTGTATGGGGTACGAGTGGGCACTGTGCGCCAACGTGCTGAATTGCGTCCGCGCCGCCAGTCATGGTGCCGCTCAGCGCTTGGCTGGGCGATGAATATCGAGGCGTTGCCGCAAAATTCGAAAGGCGTTACCTAGCGGCTAACGTCCGCTTGGCCAACTCCGAACATTAACGTTTGAGGTCGCCGTGCGTGTCGATGTCGTGCAACACGCCGGGATCATCGCATTCTATAAACTTCATTACATCCTGGTGCGCAGCGATGATGTCGCGCGCGCCCGCATCGTTGCCGAGTGCTGCCAACTGCGCGCCGAAACGCTTGCTCAAGCCAACCGGATGGCCGCGCTCGCCTTTGTAAGTGGGCGCAATAAGCGCTGCGCCTGCCTCAATTTCGCGTGCGACTGCGGCGATCGTCGCCGGTTTAATGAGCGGCATATCGGCGAGAGCGATGAGCCAGCCATCGGCGCTGCGCCGCTGCGCGACACCATGCGCAAGACTCGCGCCCATGCCGCGCGCGGCGTCGGCAAACATGGTGACATTGCAGCCCTCCTGTTCGAGCAAATCAGCGAGCGGGAAATCACCGAGCTTGACGACTGCGACGACATCGAGCCCCGCCGCGATCAGATTACGCGCGGCATGCACACCGATCGCCACGCCGTCGCCCAACGGGTGAAGCAACTTATCGCCGCCAAAGCGCGAGCCCGCGCCTGCGGCGAGAAGAATTGCGGTGATTTCCAAGACGGCGTTCCAGGTGAAGGAGGCGCAGGCATTATAATTACGTTATCGGTATACGAGCGGACGCAATGCGCCGCTCAATACCTGGTTCCCGGAAAATTATCGGACTGAAAATGCCAAAACTCGCGGCCAATCTCACCATGCTTTTCAATGAAGTCGATTTTCTCGATCGCTTCGCCGCCGCCGCCAAGGCCGGTTTTAAAGGCGTCGAATATCTGTTTCCCTACGATTACGACAAAATGGTATTGAAGCAAAAGCTTGCCGAGCACAATCTGACCCAGGTACTGCATAACCTGCCCGCCGGTAACTGGGCAGCCGGCGAGCGCGGCATCGGCTGTCATCCGGACCGCATCTCCGAGTTCGAAGCCGGCGTCGACAAGGCGATCGACTTCGCCGCGACGCTCAATTGCAAACAGCTTAACTGCCTCGCCGGCGTGCGCCCCTCGGGCCTCGATCCGCTCGAAGCTCGCGAGACCTTCGTCAAAAATCTGCAATTCGCCGCGGTGCGCACCAAGGGCGCCGGTATCAAGCTCCTGATTGAAGCAATCAACACGCGCGACATTCCCGGTTTCTTTCTGTGCAACACCCAACAGGCGGTCGACATCATCAAAGCAGTCGGCTCCGACAATCTGTTCGTGCAGTACGACATTTATCATATGCAGATCATGGAAGGCGATCTTGCGCCCACCATCGAGAAGAATCTCAAGTTGATTCCGCATATGCAGTTGGCCGACACGCCAGGCCGGCATGAGCCCGGCACCGGCGAAATCAATTACGACTTTCTGCTGCCGCATATCGACAAACTTGGGTACGAGGGCTGGATCGGCTGCGAGTACAAGCCGGCCGGCAAAACGATCGACGGTCTCGGATGGGCTAAACCGTATATGTGATGAGCAGTTAAAAACAAAAATGCTTTTAATCGAAACAACCGGAGTGAGATAGACATGGCAAATATTGGATTCATCGGCCTCGGCATCATGGGCAAACCCATGGCGGCCAATTTGATCAAGGGCGGACATAAACTGTTCCTTCAATCGCGCAGCGGCGTGCCCGCGGAACTGACCACTGCCGGTGGCGCCGCATGCGCGAATGCCAAAGAAGTCACGCAGAAATCCGATATCGTCATCGTCATGGTGCCCGACACGCCGGACGTCGAAAAAGTATTGTTCGGCGCAAACGGTGTCGCCGAAGGGTTAGCCAAAGGCAAGATCGTCGTCGATATGAGTTCGATCTCGCCAATTGAAACCAAGAACTTTGCGCAGCGCGTCAATGACCTCGGCTGCGAGTATGTCGACGCGCCGGTGTCCGGCGGTGAAGTCGGCGCGAAAAATGCCGCATTGACAATCATGGTCGGCGGGCCGCAGTCGGCATTCGACAAAGTGAAGCCCGTATTCGAACTGATGGGGAAGAACATCACGCTCGTCGGCGGCAATGGCGACGGCCAAACGTGCAAAGTATGCAATCAGATCATCGTCGCGCTCAACATCGAAGCCGTCAGTGAAGCGCTGGTATTTGCGTCGAAGGCCGGCGCCGATCCCGCTAAAGTGCGCCTGGCGCTGATGGGCGGTTTTGCCGCCTCACGCATTCTGGAAGTTCACGGCGAACGCATGATCAAACGCACGTTTGATCCCGGCTTTCGCATCGAGCTGCACCAAAAAGATTTGTCGCTCGCGCTCGCCGGCGCGCGCGCGCTTGGCGTATCACTGCCCAATACCGCCACTGCGCAGGAACTCTTTAATGCATGCAGCGCGAATGGCGGCGCCAAATGGGACCACTCGGCGATGGTGAAGGCGCTCGAGCGCATGGCGAATCACGAGGTGGCTAAGTGAGCGGTGATTGAGTGATTGGTGATTATGTGATTATGTGATTATGTGATTCGGTTTGTGCTGCGTTAATCACTCAATCACTAATCACCC
>JANXRI010000177.1 GCA_025353085.1 Betaproteobacteria bacterium | reverse complement strand
AAATCGGCTATAGCCTGCTGTTCAGAATCGCCAGTGGCGAGATGCTCGGCAAAGATCAACCCGTCATATTGCAGCTGCTTGAAATCCCCGACGAGAAAGCGCAAAAAGCGCTGCGCGGCGTCATGATGGAACTCGACGACTGCGCGTTTCCGCTGCTCGACAGCATGGTCCCCGCGAGCGATCCGACTGTCGCATTTAAAGATGTCGACTATGCATTGCTCGTCGGCGCGCGCCCGCGCGGCCCGGGCATGGAACGCAAAGACCTGCTCGAAGCGAACGGTAAAATATTTGGACCGCAGGGTAAAGCGCTGTCGGACGTGGCCAGCCGTGACGTCAAAGTGCTGGTGGTCGGCAATCCCGCGAATACAAACTGCCTGATCGCGATGAAAAACGCGCCAACACTCAAGCCGACGCAGTTCACGGCAATGTTGCGGCTCGACCACAATCGCGCGCTGACGCAGGTTGCCCAAAAAGTCGGCAAGCCCGTTGCGAGCATCAAGAAAATGACGGTTTGGGGCAATCACTCGGCGACGCAGTACCCTGACGTTTTCCAGGCAGAAGCGGAGGGTAAAAAAGTCTGGCCGCAGATTAACGACCAGACTTGGCTCGAGAATACGTTCATCCCGCTGATTCAGAAGCGCGGCGCCGCGATCATCGAGGCGCGCGGATTATCGTCGGCGGCGAGCGCGGCGAACGCCGCGATCGATCATGTGCGCACCTGGGTTCAGGGTACGCCGGATGGCGATTGGGTCAGCATGGGCGTTCCCTCCGACGGCAGTTATGGCATCGCCGAAGGTGTCATGTACGGCTACCCGTGCACGTGCAAAAACGGCAAATTTGAAATCGTCAAAGGCATCGACATCAGCGCTTTCAGCCGCTCGCGGATGGACGCCACGTTGAAAGAGCTGCACGAAGAGCGCGACGGCGTTAAGCACCTTTTGGGCTGAGTTATAATGATGGCGCGGAAAAAGGCGGACACCGGCGACGGTCCCGCTTTTTTTACGCCCTCCGTTGGTATGGCATGAAGTCGGATTAATGAACGAAGCGCACCAAGCGCACCAAGCAAGGAGATTACGATGAGCAGCAAGGAAACAGCAGGCGGATTCAAACCGAAGAAATCCGTCGCGTTATCCGGTGTCACCGCCGGCAACACGGCGCTCTGCACAGTCGGGCGCAGCGGCAATGATCTCAATTACCGCGGCTATGACATTCTCGATATCGCCGAGGAATGCGAGTTCGAAGAAATTGCTTATCTGCTGATCCATGGCGTGTTGCCGAGCCCGCCCCAACTCGCCAATTACAAGTTGAAACTTCAGGCGCTGCGCGGCCTGCCGGAGGTCGTGAAAGCCGCACTCGAATGCATACCGCCCGCGGCCCATCCGATGGACGTTATGCGCACGGGCTGCTCGGTGCTCGGCAGTGCACTGCCTGAAAAAGACGATCACAACCTGCCCGGCGCGCGCGACATCGCCGACCGTTTAATCGCGTCGTTCGGCTCCATGCTGCTCTACTGGTTTCATTTCAGCCAGAACGGGCGCCGGATCGAAGTCGAAACCGACGACGCTTCAATCGGCGGCCATTTCCTGCACCTGCTGCACGGCAAACCGCCATCCGCCAAATCGGTGCGCGCGATGCATACATCGTTAAATCTCTACGCCGAGCATGAGTTCAACGCGTCGACCTTTGCGTGCCGCGTCGTGGCCGGCACGGGGTCGGATATGCATTCGGCGATAACCGGCGGCATCGGCGCACTGCGCGGACCCAAGCACGGCGGCGCCAACGAAGTGGCGTTCGAAGTAATGAACCGGTATGAAACACCCGATGCCGCTGAAACCGACATCGTGACTCGCGTCGCGAACAAAGAAGTCGTGATCGGCTTCGGTCATCCGGTTTACACGATCGCCGATCCGCGCAACAAGATCATCAAGGAAGTCGCCCGCAATCTGTCGAAAGAGACCAACGACATGGCGATGTTCGAAATCGCCGACCGCATTGAAGCGGTGATGATGCGCGAAAAGAAAATGTTTGCGAACCTCGACTGGTTTTCGGCGGTGTCGTATTTCAAATTGGGCGTGCCGACGGCGATGTTCACGCCGATCTTCGTGATCTCACGCACGAGCGGCTGGGCGGCGCATGTGATCGAGCAGCGCATCGACGGCAAAATCATTCGCCCGACCGCGAATTACACAGGGCCGGAAGCACGCAAGTTCGTGCCGCTCGATGAGCGCGTGAAAGCCCCGAAAAAAAGTAAATAGAGCTTCCACCGCGAAGGACGCAAAGGAAATCGAGAACAATGAAAATGTCTTGCCATCAATCGTCGGGTCGCTGAATGCGATGATATCGTCGCATTTGAACTTTGCTTTTCCTTGGCGTCCTTCGCGTCCTTGCGGTTCAAGATTTTGATCTTATTGCCGGAGACCGAGGATGGATTTTACGATCATCAAAACGCTGATTTCGGCACTCATCATTACGATGGTGTCGGAAATTGCCAAGCGCAGCCCCGCTTTCGCCGCGTTGATTGCATCGCTGCCGCTCGTGTCGGTCCTCGGCATGCTGTGGATCTACCACGAAACGAACGACGTCGAGCGGCTCGCGGCCCACTCGGAGGCGACGTTCTGGTTCGTGCTGCCGTCGCTGCCGATGTTTCTCGTGTTGCCGCTGATGCTGCGCCACGGCGTCGGCTTCTACCTTGCACTCGC
>JANXRI010000170.1 GCA_025353085.1 Betaproteobacteria bacterium | reverse complement strand
CCAATACCTGATGCGTTCTAATTTGCCGTCCCATGCTGCTTAGGCTCGCATGCACGAGAATACGCCCGCGGTTCCGGACGCAATCGAGTGCGGCCGCGCTTAAGCTTATTCAAACCTCAAAGGGCCACCGCCACATGAACGAAACACGCCAGTTAGCAGAGTGGGTCACGGCGCACCGCCCCGAAAGCATACCGGAAGAAATCGCGCACGAGGCGAAACGCGCGCTACTCAATTATCTTGCCGCTGCGTTTAGCGGGTGCCGTCACGAGGCCGTCGACATTGCGGTCAAGACCGTTTTGCCTTTTTCGGGCCCGGCGGTTTCTAATCTGCTCGGCCGAAACGAAAAATGCGATCCCTTGCACGCGACCTTTATCAATGGCATCAGTTCGCACGTCGATGATTTCGACGACACGATACCCAAAAACTATATTCATCCGTCGAGCCCGGTGGCCTCGGCGCTCTTCGCGTATGCCAGCGCCAATCCAATTTCCGGGCGCGATTTTCTGCATGCGTTCGTGCTCGGATTCGAGGTGACTTCGCGCGTCGGCAACGTGGTTTACCCGTGGCACTACGAGACAGGCTGGCACATCACGGCGACCGCCGGCGTGTTCGGCGCGGCCGCCGCGATCGGAAAAGTGCGCGGACTCTCCACGGAAAAGATGGTCTGGGCGCTCGGTCTTGCCGCAACTCAATCCGCCGGCGTACGCGAAACGTTTGGTTCGATGGCCAAGGCCATGCATCCGGGCCGTGCCGGACAAAATGGGTATTTTGCAGCTTTGCTCGCCGAGAACGGCTTTACGAGCGGCGAGCACAGCATCGAAGGCTCGCGGGGTTTCGCGTTCGTACAGTCGGCCAACCGCGATCTGTCGAAATTACTTAATCAGCTCGGCGAACGCTACGAGCTTCCCGACAATACCTACAAGCCGTTTCCGACCGGCATCGTTATTCAGCCTGCGATCGAAGCTTGCATCCAGATTCACCGCGAGAATCACCCGGATCCCGCGCTGATCAAAGCAGTTCATTTGGAGGTCGCGCCTATCGTTTTCGAACTCTGTATGAAGAAAGACCTGAAAGTGGGTCTGGAGGGAAAATTTTCGATCTATCATGCCGTCGCCATCGGCCTCGTACGCGGCCGCGCCTCGCTCGACGAATTCACCGACGCTGCCATTGCCGACACCGCTCTCATGCGAATCCGCGGCCTGACAATCCCGCATAGCAATCCCGAAATCGCGGACGACGAAGTGATGGTCGAAGTGACGATGAACGACGGTACCAGGATTAAGAAGCACGTCGAGCACGCGGTAGGCAATATCGCGCGACCGATGACAGATGCCCAGCTTGAAGAAAAATTCCGCGACCTCGCCAATCGCGTAATCGTCCCCGCGCGTACCGAGGAAATTATCAGGAAGTGCTGGGCTTTCGAACAGCTTGCGGATTGTCGGGAGTTGGTTGATCTCACGCTTCCGGTGTGAGCACTACAATACGACGCAGAGAGAAAATAACAATGAGGAGGTTGTTCATGAAGACATTGACCTGCGCGATTCTAGGCGCGGCGCTGGCGGTCCAGGGATGGGCAGCCGCCGCCGAAGTGCCTGAACTCAGGATACCCAAAGGTGCCGGCGGCATTGCGTTTCTGCCGCTGGTAGTGATGGAAAAGCAGAGAACCATCGAGAAGTACGCAGCGGAACTCGGTCACAAAACTCTTAAGGTTTCTTACGTGAACCTCGGCGGCGCGTCGGTGGCGATCGATGCCCTGCTATCGGGCGCCACGCACTTGCACGCCGCGGGGCCGCCGTCGTTTCTTTTTCTGTGGGATCGGACGCGCGGCACCACGGACGTCACGGGTATCGCCGCGATGACCTCGTTGCCCGGGTATCTGAATACGACCAACCCAAATATCAAGTCGCTGCGGGATATCACTGAAAAGGACAAGATCGCGCTTAACGGCGTCAAGGTATCGATTCCGGCGATCATCATGCAAATGATGGCGCGCAAGGAATTCGGCGCCAAGGAAACATTTCGCTACGACAAGTACACGGTCTCGATGTCCCATCCTGACGGCCTCGCTGCCTTGCTCTCGGGTATCAGCGAGATCAATCTGCACTTCACGTCGGTGTCTTTCCACGCGCGCGAGTTGAAGGACCCGCGCGTGCGCACGATATTGTCCTCGGATGATGTGATGGGGGGATCGACAACGTTTACCATGCTCTCGGCGACCAGGAAGTTCAGAGAAGAAAATCCGATCACGTACAAAGCGCTTTTGCTCGGCCTCAGGGACGCGATCGATTACATCAACAAGGATAAGCGCGGCGCGGCGCAGATTTACTTCGATTCGATCGGCGGCAAAGGTGAAACTATCGACGAGATCATGGCCACGCTGAATGATCCGAAAAACGTGATGACCATGGTGCCGCAGAATACGTTGAAGTACGCGCAGTTCATGCACGAAATCGGCTCGCTCAAGAATCGCGCGAACTCGTGGAAGGATTTGTTTTTCCCGGATATACACGATCTTCCCGGGAGTTGAAATGTTGAGCATCGTAGCTTGGGGCAAAACCTGTAGCGGATCGGTCAGCCCCGTCGCACCCGGTCAGTATCTTCAACCGCCGCAGCGACAAGGACTAGCCTCCATGTGTTCGAGATTGATTGCGTTGCTGGCGCTGCTGCTGGCCGCGTGCGCCGCGGCCGCCCAGCCGTTCCCGGGGAAGCCGGTGCGCATACTCGTCGGCTTCACCGCAGGCAGCAGCATCGATGTCGTGGTGCGCATCATCGGCCAGAAGTTGAGCGAG
>JANXRI010000102.1 GCA_025353085.1 Betaproteobacteria bacterium | reverse complement strand
CCGCGCTCGAACAATTGCTGCACGCCGAGAACGCTGCCGAATTGTTTTTCGCGCACATCGCCCGCGCCGATGCCCGAATGCGGGTTGAGCGGGCTCACGTTGAAAGACAAATTCGGATTGGGTCGTTGAGCCGCCGTCACGCGGTCGGCTTGAGCGCCTTCGACGAGGCGCTGCCCGGCTTGAAGTTCACGATTGCGCGCTGCGAAAAAAATCTCCGCCTGGCGCAGGGTTAACTGCGCCAGGTCGGAGTTTAAAGAAGCCAGGCTGGGTACCGGTTCAGCGCCGGCAGCGACAGCGTTCCCGCTCCCGAGGAGGAAAGCCAGAACAAACAGTCGCAAACCTGACAACATCATGTTGAGACATCCCAAATACGCTTGCTGCGACATATCTGCATTGCCGCAACATGACCATTAAATCGTAGCAACCGTCTCTTACTCCAAGCTTACAGGCCCTTACAGGCTAGGCGCCGGCGCCCAACGGAAGCGGAATCTACCACACCGCGGCGGCTTTGCGAGTGCGCTACACTATATAAAGCGAAGGTTTATTCTTCATACACTTAGAGTGCCTGACATGTTGAAACGCGCGATGCGCTGTCACGATTTTGGCTCAAACGCGAAGCAAGACACGCCGCTTGGTCGCCCCAGGCAAGTGGCTTGCGACAAAGTGGCGCCGCGACTCGTTAGCCGCAGGCCCGTTTGCGGGAACGGTGCCGTAACGCCAGGATCCCATCTGCGCCACTTGACCCCCGTCTCCGCCCCGAGATCAAAATCCCTTCGCCGAGAGCCGGGGGCTACAAGCAAAAACTCGTGCCAGCCTTTTAAGGTCGCACCCGTGTTTCATCATGTCAGGCACTCTTAGTCTCCCATGCGCATACTGATCGTGGAAGACGACCCCGTGCTGGCCGACGGGCTTACGCGCTCGTTGCGGCAGGCCGAGTTTGCCGTCGATTGCGTGCACGACGGCGAAGCAGCCGACCATATATTAACGGCGCAAAATTACGACCTGGTCATTCTCGATCTCGGGCTGCCGAAACTTGGCGGTTTTGACGTGCTTAAACGCATGCGCCGGCGCGGCGCCGCCGCGCCGGTCCTGATATTGACAGCGCGAGACGCGTTGTCGGATCGCGTCAAAGGACTCGACCTTGGCGCCGACGACTATCTGACCAAACCATTCGATCTGCCTGAACTCGAAGCGCGCGTCCGGGCTTTGATACGCCGCGGTCAAACCGGCGGCAGCGCGTTTTTGACGCATGGGCCGCTCATCCTCGACACCAGCGGCCGCCGCGCGACGCTGAACGGCTTGCCGCTCGAGCTCTCGGCGCGCGAAATCGGAGTGCTCGAAGTGCTTATGCTGCGCAGTGGGCGCGTAGTCAGTAAGGAGCAGCTCGCCGCGCAGCTATATGGCTGGGATGAGGAAGTCGGCGCGAATGCAATCGAGGTCTATGTGCATCGGCTGCGCAAGAAGGTTGAATCCGCGGGCGTTGCCATACGCACCATCCGCGGCCTCGGTTATCTGCTGGAAAAAAACGCGTGAGTGAAGTCGTCGAGCGACCGCTGACGACTGAACGCGCAACGCTACGCCATCAGTTGCTGACCTCGCTGCTGGCGCCGATCGTGCTCGTCACGTTATTGAGTGCGATCGTCACTTATTACTATGCATTCAATTTCGCCACCCTCGCCTACGATTATTCGCTGTTCGATTCTGCCCTCGATATCAGCCGGCAAACGCGCGTGAGCGAAGGCAATCTGCGCTTGGACCTGCCGAGTGCCGCGCTCGACATGCTCGAATCCGATACGCACGACACGGTTTTTTACATGGTCAACGATGCGAGGCGCGAGTTTGTGGCAGGCCATCGCGGATTGCCGTTGCCGGTAGAAGAGACGCCACTCGGCAAACCGGTTTATTACGACGGCCATTATCGCGGCCACCCGATCAGGCTCGCGGCGCTGTCTACCAAGGTCAAAGGCGCAGCGGACGACGAAATGCCCGTGCTGATTCTGGTCGGCGAGACGCTCAACAAGCGGCGCACCCTCGCGAACGAAGTGCTGCTGGGCATGCTGCTGCCGGAGTTGCTGCTGATTGCGTTGATCGGCGCGCTGGTGTGGTACGGCATTGAGCGTGGCTTGCGTCCGCTCACTACGCTGCAATTGGAAATCGGGAACCGCTCCCATCGCGATCTGAGCCCGCTGCCCGAACAGAATGCGCCCGGCGAAGTACGCGCACTGATTCGCGCGATGAATGAATTGCTCGCGCGCCTTGCCCTGGCGCTATCGGCGCAGCAGCGGTTTATTGCCGACGCGGCGCACCAGTTGCGCACCCCGCTTGCGGGCATCAAAACCCAGGCCGAGCTTGCGTTGCGTCAATCGAATATGGTCGAAGTGCAACATACACTGCTGCAACTCAATACGGCCACCGGTCAAACCACTCACCTCGTCAATCAACTGCTGTCGCTCGCGCGCGTTGAGCCCGGCGCAGGCCGCACGCAGGCGGCGCAAAAACTGGACTTAAACGAACTGGCACGCGACACCACGACCGAGTGGGTGCCGCGCGCCTTAGAGCGCGACATCGATCTCGGTTTTGACACAACCGAGGACGGCAGTGCGGACGCCATGGTCGAAGCCGACGGATTGTTCATCCGCGAGATGCTGAGTAATCTGCTCGACAACGCGGTTCGCTATACCCATCCCGGGGGGCGAGTCACGGTACGGGTCGGCACTGAGGCCGCGCGGATAACGTTGAGCGTCGAGGATAATGGGCCGGGCATTCCAGCG
>JANXRI010000172.1 GCA_025353085.1 Betaproteobacteria bacterium | reverse complement strand
CATCGAAATCGGCCATGTGGTTACGCCGACCAAAACCTCCGAACTCGGGGCGAAAGGCGCAGGCGAAGCGGGCACGGCAGGCGCGCCTGGCGCAGTCATGAACGCCATCAACGATGCGCTGCGTCCATTCAAGGCGCGCGTCACGGTTCAGCCGGTGACACCGCAGCGTATACTAAGCGCGTTGGGAAAAGTTTGATCCCCCTGTCACGAGGGCACCGATGAAATATCGAATTGCATTACATAAGTCGGAAGAAGGCTATAGCGTATCAGTGCCCGGACTGCCGGGTTGCTGGTCGCAAGGCGAAACAGAACAGGAAGCACTCGCCAATATTCGCGATGCTATTTGCGAGTACATCGCGGTAGTCGAAGAGCAGCTCGCTGGCGAAGACGTGCGCGAAATCGAAGTAACGCATTAAGCTTGCCAAAAATTCCCGGCGTCAATCATCTTGACGCGATACGCGCGCTGAAAAAGGCGGGGTTTCAAATCGTGAGGCAAGGCAAGCACGCTGTGATGAGCAATGGTGTGCGTATTCTGACTATTCCGCGGCACAATCCGGTCAACGCATTTACGTTGGGCGGTATCGTGCGCGATGCCGGTCTCACAGCTGAGCAATTTCGCGAACTACTTTGATCATTGGAAACCCCGCCTGCCTTTAATCCTGTAGCCTTCGCAAGGCACTTCACGCATCGCACCGCCGCGGCGCGCGACATTCAGATTCATTACGTCGAAGGCGGCCGCGGCGAGCCGTTGTTGCTCGTCCCGGGTTGGCCGCAATCGTGGTACGCGTGGCGGCACGTGATGCCTTTGCTGGCAGATCGCTACCGGGTTATCGCCATCGATCCGCCGGGCCTGGGTGAGTCGGGCACGCCGGTTGCGTACGATACTGCTACCGTTGCTCAGTACGTTGCGGCGCTGCTGGATACGCTCGGGCTCGCACGAGTTTGTTTCGTCGGACATGACATCGGTGCGTGGATCGGTTATGCGTTCGCCGTACGTCATCCAGACAAAATCCGTCAACTCACGCTGATCGATGCGGCAATCCCCGGCCTGGCACCTGCCGAAACTTTTGCGCTGACTCCCGAACGTATCAACAAGACGTGGCATTTCTCGTTCAACGCATTGCCCGGGCTGCCGGAGTTGCTCATTGACGGTCGCGAGCGGGCCTACCTTGCATGGCTCTTTAATTCGCGATCGTTCAATAAAACAGCCATCGATGAGGCTGCGCTCTCGGAGTACACGCGCATTTATTCGATGCCGGGCGCCATGGCAAGCGGCTTTGCGTATTACCGCGCGATATTCGATTCGATGGCGCAAAACAAAGCCAGCGCCGCGCAACCGCTGCCGATGCCGGTTACGGCGATTGGCGGCGCGCATTGGCTTGGCCCTGCAATGGAAGCGTCAATTGCGCCGGTTGTTCGCGATCTGCACGTCGAAATTGTCGCCGACAGCGGGCATTTTGTGCCGGAGGAGGCGCCGCTGGCGCTCGTCCGGATAGTGACGAAAGCCCTCGACAAAGTTTAGTGACTCGCGCCAACCTTCACCGCGGCCTGGCATTTTTCACGTGACGGAACTTCCCGCGGATTACGGGATACACTTTGCACCTATGATTGAAAAACCCGGCGCGGAGAGTGACGAAAAACTGATCACCTACACAGTCGCGTCCCTGGGGCCTGCAAGCTGGTTTGTCGACAGCAACAAAGGCACCTCCGGCTACTCGTTTCACTCGCTGGCCGAAGCGGAACGGTTTGCCATTGTCCTCGCGCAACGCAATACGCCGAGCCGTGTGTGCATTCTCGACGGGTTCGGCGAAGTGGTGACCGAAACAATCTTCAATCAGGCGGCCGCCGCAAAGTGACGCAGGCGCGCTACACCGCGCAATAGCGGGACTGAATAGCCTGGTCAGCGAGCAGGTTGGCAGCGCTATCCGCGTGCACGATCAAACCTTGGTCCATGATATAGGCGCGATCCGAAATCGACAGCGCCCGTTCGACGTTCTGCTCGACCAG
>JANXRI010000069.1 GCA_025353085.1 Betaproteobacteria bacterium | reverse complement strand
CGCGCCATGCTTGTCCACGATGGAAACGCGCGGCCCGATGTTGGGATGCACGCGATTCACTTTCATGCCGGAGCCGAGTTCGCCGATGATGAATTCCATCCTGGCGCCGCGATGGCAGTACAAGCCGCACGGCCGGTGCATGTTGTTCCACTGCGCTTCGTACTTGCCGTTGCCGTCGAATACCTGCACGCGATGGTTCTCGCGGTCGGCGACGTAGACCCAGCCTTCCGCATCGGTGACAATGTTGTGCACTATATTGAACTGGCCGGGATCGGTGCCGGGCTCGCCCCACGACTTGATGAGCTTGCCGTCCGGCGAATACTTGTGCACTTTCGAATTGCCATAGCCGTCGGACACATAGATTTCGCCCTTGGGCGACAGCGCGGTATGCGTGCAGCGATGAAACGGCTCGCCGCTCATATACGGCGCCGGCTTGCCAGGGGTACCGAGTTCGAGCAGCACTTTGCCGCCGGAATTGCATTTGCGCACGACATGGCCGCCGTCATCGGTCAGATACAGCGTGTCGTCGACGTCGATGTGCAAACCATGCGCGCGCGGATACTGGCCTTCGCCCCACGCGCGCAAGAATTTACCGTCGCGGTCGAACACCATCATTGGATGCTCGCCGCGGTTGAACACATAGACCTGATCTTTGCTGTCGACCGCGACTGCGCCGACGTCTCTGAACTCCCAGCCGTCGGGCAGCTTCGCCCAGTTCTCGATGACTTTGTAGCGATGCTCGCCGCTACCCAGAATGACTGACATTGGCCGTCCTCCTTTTATTATCGGCGTCGATTCATTGTAACCAACTCTCGACGCCCCGGCCTCATTCGGCGCGGATGTTGTGCGTGCGCATGACCGCGGACCAGCGCGCGATTTCAGCGCGCAGATAACTGCTGAATTCTGGCGGGCTGGTGCCCAAGGGCTCGATGCCGAGTTCGGTAAAGATCCGGCGGGTCTCGGGCAGATGGATGATGCGCACGAGCTCGCGATTCAAAGTGCGCACAATCGCGTCAGGCGTGCGCGCCGGCGCAAGGATGCCGAACCACGACTGAAAGGTGTAATTGGGCAACCCCGCCTCTGCCAATGTCGGCACGTCCGGCAGCGTCGGAAAACGCTGCGGCCCGCCAATCGCAAGCGCTCGCACGCGGCCGCCGCGGATATGCGGCAAGGTCGGCGGAATCGCGTCGAACGTGACCTGCACATGGCCCGCCATCACGTCGGTCAGGCCCGGCGCCGTGCCTTTGTACGGGACGTGATTGAGCCTGGTACCGGTCATGTCCATGAAAATTTCCATCGCAAGATGGGTCGACGAGCCGGTGCCGGCCGAAGCATAATTTATCTGACCCGGTTTTGATTTCGCGAGCGCGATGAATTCAGCGAGCGTCGCGGCAGACAGCGCCGGATTGACGACCATGATCTGCGGCACGCGCGCGATTTGCGTAATGCCGGCGAAATCGCGCACCGGATCGAACGGCAGTTTTGAGCGCATGCCGGCATTGATCGCGAAGCTGACGGAGGTCAGCATTATCGTATACCCGTCGGGAATCGCTTTCGCGACGATATCGGCGCCGATCGCGGTCGCAGCACCCGGACGGTTGTCGACGACGACGGCCTGCGCCCACGCGGCGGTCAGTTTTTGCGCGAACATGCGGGCGACGATATCGTTGCCGCCGCCGGCTGCGACCGGCACAACGAGCCGGACCGGATGATCCGGATACCCGGCGATCGCGTTCGCGGCAAACAGCGCGAGCAGCAATCCGCCCGCGCGCGCCTCCCGACTAAACGTACCTGCAACCTCATGCATCGGATGCATCTCCCGCTTCACGTCAAGCTGCGAACGCCGGTGTTATCATTTTGCGCACGCAGCCATTTTACTGCGCCGCCGCGGGGCTGCCCGGAACGGAAAGCAGGCATGTACGATACAAGCAACCCGGCCGCAGCCGGCGCGACGGTAACGCTCGCCGAACGCATCTGCGCCGTGTCGTTCGACACTTTGGGAGAACCAGTCGTCAGTGTCACCAAGCGGCTGATCGCCGACGGCATCGCCGTCGCGCTCGCGGGCACGCGCGAAGGCGCACCTGCGATTGCCGTCGAACATGTGCGCGCAATGGGCTGCCGCGAGCAGGCGTCGGTATGGGGATTTGCCTTCAAAACGACCGCGCAATCTGCCGCGTACCTGAACGCAATCGCGATGCACGTACTCGATTTCGAGCCGATGTCCAATCCGCCGACGCATGCCGTGTCGCCGACCGTGCCCGCCGCGTTCGCGCTCGGCGAAATGCTGCAAGCAGACGGTCGCGAAATCGTTACGGCGTGCGCCAAAGGGTTCGAATTGCAAGGCCGTATCCTGCACGCGGCCAATCTCGCACGCGGCAAGCTGAAGTTTCACACGCCCGGCGTGGTCGGCGTAATGGGCTCGACGGCCGCCGCCGCGCATCTACTGAAGCTCGACCCGGCTCAACTCGCGCATGCGCTCGGCATCGCCGCGTCGCGGTGCAGCGGCGTGTCAGCCAACACCGGCTCGATGGTGAAAAGCACCCACTGCGGCAACGCCGCCGCGTCCGGCGTCGATGCCGCGCTGCTCGCGCAACGCGGCTTTACCGCTAACCCTGCAATATTCGAAACGCGCGCCGGCTACGTTGCGACTTTCTTCGATGCAGGCTTCGACTACGCCGCGCTGCTCGCGTTCGGCGCGCCGTTTCGCTGCGTCGATCCGGGCATGGCAATCAAGTTCTATCCGTCCAAATACCCGACGCATTACGCGATCGGCGCGGCACTCGAACTGCGCCGCTCGATTCGAGATCCCGCGCTCATCGGCGCGCTCCACATCGTCACCCCGCAGATCGAGGATGCCGACCGCCCGCAACCGCGCTCGGGCCTCGAAGGCAAATTCAGCTTTCAGTACGCCGCTGCCATTGCGCTGCTTGACGGCGCCGTTGGCATAACTTCATTTACAGACGAGCGGCGGTTTGCTGCGGACGTCGTCGAACTGCTCGGCAAAATCTCGCTCAAGCGCGACGCGGCGATTCCGCGCGACACGCGCACGATGCGCGTCGAAATCGACGCGCACTTGAACGATGGCACACGCCATCGCGCGGTCTGCACAAAACCGCCCGGCGCGTGGGGCGCGCCGGTCGATACGGCGCTGCACGGACGCAAACTACGCGATTGCCTCGGCGTCCGGCTCGCCGCGCCGGCAGTCGAAGCGGTGCTCCAGGGGCTCGCGCGCCTTGACGAGTTAAGCGCGCAAGAGGTCGGTCACCTGATCGCACAGCTCGCTTAAAACCGGGTTTCCGGCCTGGGCGATTTGCGGTGGGCCGGACATCGATAACGCGCGGCACGCAATTCGACTCTATAACCCCGCGGCCAATTCGCGCGTGAAATCCGCAGCCGGCATTTCGCGGCAGCCGCTCGCATTCTGGCCCGCCCATAGCGGAGAAAAATCACCGCTGCGCTGGTCTTCGGCCTTGGCGCGCAATGGCGCAATGCCGGTGGTGGCGAGCGGAAACGCCGGCGCCGCAGCGTTCATCGGTCCGAGTTCCCGCATGATGCGATTGACGATACCGCGCGCCGGCCGTCCGGTAAAAAGAGTGGTCAATGCAGTATGGCGCGCGGCGTCGCTTTGCAGCGCGGCGCGATGCACCGCGCTGGTGGTCGCCTCC
>JANXRI010000066.1 GCA_025353085.1 Betaproteobacteria bacterium | reverse complement strand
TTGCGCCTCTGGTCACCGGAACGCGCATTGAGCAGCTTCTCGCTCGTTTCGCGCACCCGCGTGCTCATGCCGTGCAAAAGACCAAACGAAAGTTCGGGATAGCTCGCGATCAAACCGTGCAATTTCAACTTACCGAGGTAGAGCAGTTGCGAATCCTCGATCACGTGCGCGGTGCCCGAACGCGGCGAGCCGTCAAGCGGGCCCATCTCGCCGAAGCAGCCGCCCTCTTCCACGATGCTCACATAGTCTTCGACTTTGGGGTCGGGACTGATTGAGATGCCGATCTTGCCCGTAAGCACGATATACATCCGGTCGCTCGGATCGTTAATCTCGAACACGCGCTCGCCTTTGAAATACGCTTCCTCTTCCATCTCCTCGACGACCACGCGCAGATCGTCGGTCGCGACTTCCGAGAAGATGGGCGTGCGCTTCAGTATGACGATACGATCGAAAAAATCGGCCATCCCTGCCTATCCAGCCGCTCGCGCGGCCCTTGTCGCACGATCCGCACGTTTTGCGTTCAGGTCTGTCGCGCGCATTTTATTTTTAGCGCCGTTGCGAGAGTTCGGCTTGCAGCGCGTGTTGGGCGCATTCGTAAAGCCAGTAGTCTACATGATTGGCGCACCAGCGAAGCGCATCGGCGGCGCTTTTGAATGCAACGGCGCCTGGTATGGTGTCGACGACCGCATCGCGATCGCCGGCGATCATCAACAATTGTCCGAGCTTGGCGCCCAAATCGCTACTGGCGATATTGGTAAGCGCCTCGCGCGCGCGCGCGACCTGCCGCTTATCCTTGCTTTTCAGCGCTATGTAAACGATGCGAATACTGTGGCTGTCGCCCAGATTTTCCATCGCGAGCAGCGCGACTTCGAGCATTTGCGTAAAGCGCTCGGCGAGCACGATCTTCACCAAAGTCCACCCCGCATCGCTGCGTGCGACATCGTCCTCGAGCACGCGCAACGCCTGCGCCATCTGCGCCGCGTCGTTCAATCGGCGGCCGGCGAATTCCTCGAACGGCTGGCGCGGCACACCCTGGCGCGACAAGTAGCATAGAACCTGTTGTTGCTGACGCGGCGGCGCGCTGGAATCGTTGAGCCACTTGAAAAGCCGTGCCGGCAAGTCTTCGACGCATTCCTCGAGAACGCCCAGCGCCGCGTCGACAACGTCAGGGTGGCGATCGGTCAAGGCAGCGAAGGCGAGACGCTCGCGGTCCGCCGCCGGCAGCAGGCAGTAACATGAAATAGACGCCCTGCGCATCTGCTGATCGGGCGACTTCACGAGCATTTCGAGGAGCCCGGTCAGCCTTGCATCCGCAGCGAACTCGCCCTGCATCAACGCCGCGAGCGCCGATTTTTTTACGCTATCATCGGGATGCTCAAGCAGGCAGCACAAAATCGGCAGAAACGGCGCCGGCATCGGAACGCGCTGTCCGAGGTGGAGCCCGGCATAAAGCGACGAAGTGAGCGAACCGGCGAGCAGCCCGCGCCAGCATTCGATCGCACGCTCGCGCAAATCATCGCGGCCATAACTCATCACGCCCAGGACGCCGCAGGCAACCAGCCGCGGATTGTCCGACTCGAGGCAGGTCTCGACTTGATCCTGCATGCGCGGGTCTTTGGCTTCGAAGCGCGTCGCCAGCACGGTCGCGCGCTCGTGCGCATCCCCGCGTTCACGTGTTGCCTCGAGCCGGTAGAGAAGCTCTTCAGGCAGCTTCGGTCCGATCATGCGCACCAACTGGTCGCACACCGGTGCGCTCGCATGCTGCATGCGTTCGAAAATAATATCGGCCGCCTTCTCCGGAAAAGTATTGGCCAGCATGCGCGCATAAGTGAGGCAAATCTGGTCGTCTTGATGCTTGACGCCTTCGACCAGCCGCGCAAACAGTTCCGGATCGGCGGCAGTGTTCATGGTGCCCAGGCCCTCGCTCGGCAGAAACAGGCGTTCCTTCAGCGTCGAGAGCAATGCTTCGACGTACGCGCGATTGGTCTTGATGCTGAAATACAAATACAGCGCGCACGCGATGACGCCCGCGGTCAGATACGAATACGGCGCATGCCATTTTTTTAAAAGCTGGAGGACGAGACCTACGAATATATAACCGCATGGCAAGACCAGCATGAGCGACAAGGCGCGCGCCCTGCCCTGCATGTAATCGGGCAGCGCGTCGAACAGCAGCGACCGCGACGGGTTGCGCATAGACGGCAACAGGACGCGTCGATTCAGGGTGCTGGTCAGCGCGGCCGGCACGTTAAAAAAAGTAATCATGCCGGCAAAGCACATCAGTGTCGTGGATGGAAACACGAGATTGATCGCGCGCACGCCGAAGAGGTTGATGACCTTACTCGAAAAGAAAATCTGCACGAGTACCGTGACGGCGCTCGATACGATAGTCAGCACGCCGAACAGCACACTCAATTCGGCTTCGCTTTTAAAGTTTACGTTGTATACCGCGAACGCCGCGTAGCCGAGGCAGTTCAGCGCAACCACCATGAAAAACACCGCGAGCGAGGAATGCAGCAGCAACCTGGAGCGGCGGGCGAACTTGAGTCCCTGCGTGACCTGCTCGATTGTGCGGCGCAGGCCCCCGCCACGGCGTCCCGGCGCAAAAAACGGCGACACACCCACCGAGCGATGCCGCGTCACAACGATGATGACCGCGATCGCGGCGAGCCCGCTCCATACGAGCACCAACCCCTGCACGCCGATCAATGTCGACATCGTCAGTATCACGCCGCCCGCCACTTCGCCGAGTTGGAGTCCGGCCATGGTCATCGGCAGCAGGCGTTTGCTTTGTTCGTTATCGAAGTTTGCACTGAAGTACAGCGACGCATGCATGATCAGCAGCTCGGAACTGATCTCGAACAGCAGGTAATAAAGCGGATACGCGACACTGTCTACATTGGCGAGCATCAGATACCAGTTGCCCACGAGCATGACCGCCAGCGCGCTTAGCAAAATGTAAAACGTGCGCTCGGGCGCGAGCCGATCGGCATATGCGGCATACACGGTGCTGACCGTCGCCATCAGGACGCCAAGACCCAAGTACATGTAGGGCAGATACTGAATGCCGAAACGTTTTAGGAACAATGCGTCGGCGGTACCGCGGCCGATGGCGAGCCCGGCGCTGATCACCAGAAAAAGGCAGAAGAAATAGCCAAGCCGCGGCCATTCCGCCTTTTTTACCATCAACAACTTAGCCATCCCCGTGCATCTTTATATTTTTTTGGCCAGACGTTCGAAGTGGCGTCGATTATCCCTACTCGCACCGAGGATTACAACCGCGCCTGCAGCATTACCTGCCTCGCAAACAGGAACATCGCGTTGCCGCGTCCGAGTTGATCAGCGCCGCCGCGAAGTGATTTGTGACACCGTGTCGAGTATCATGCGGTTTTTTCCGTTATTGAATTCAGGAATCCACGCGCATGAAACCATTTGACTGGCAGTTTCCGTATCCATCCCAGCGCATGCCTGTGCTGGCTCGAAATTGCGTTGCGACTTCGCAACCGCTGGCTGCGCAGGCGGGCTTGCGCATGATGTTAAAGGGTGGCAGCGCGGTCGATGCAGTGCTGGCGACCGCGATCTCGCTAACAGTATTGGAGCCGACCAGCAATGGCATCGGCTCCGACGCATTCGCAATTTTGTGGGACGGCAAAAAACTGCAAGGCCTCAACGCATCCGGCCGATCGCCTGCCGCGTGGACGCCCGAGCGTTTCAAAGGGCTCACTGCGATGCCGCAACGCGGCTGGGATTCCGTGACGGTACCCGGCGCAGTCGCCGCATGGGTCGAACTCTCACGCAAGTACGGCAAACTGCCGTTCGCGGATTTGTTTGAGCCGGCGATCGAGTACGCATCGCGCGGCTTCATGGTGACGCCGACGATTGCGCGGCTGTGGGACAAGCAACTGCCCGAGCTCAAGTCGATGCCAGGCTATGCGGAAGCGTTCATGCCCAACGGACGCGCGCCATTGCCCGGCGAATTGTTTACGTTTGCCGATCAGGCACGCACCCTTCAGCGCATCGCGGAAACCAAGGGGAAATCGTTTTACCAAGGCGATCTCGCCGAAAAAATGGTCGCTCACGCGAAGCAACACGGCGGCGCCATGACGATGGCCGATCTCGCTGCACATCAAGTCGACTGGGTCGAGCCCATCGGCCAGAATTATCGTGGCTACACGCTGCATGAAATTCCGCCGAACGGCCAAGGCATCGGCGCGCTGATTTCGCTCGGCATACTCGAAAACATCGACATGGGCGCGTTGCCGGTTGATTCCGCCGACAGCCTGCATGTCCAGCTCGAAGCCATGAAACTCGCGTTCGCCGATATTTACGAATACGTGTCCGATCCGGCGACGATGCGGGTGACGCCCGCGCAGATGCTGGATCGCGCGTACCTCGCGAGCCGCGCCAAGTCGATCGACATGAAGAAAGCGCAGGATCCCAACTTCGGTACGCCGCCGACCGGTGGCACGGTCTATCTCACTGCCGCCGATGCGTCCGGCATGATGGTCTCGTATATTCAGTCGAACTACGCAGGCTTCGGTTCAGGCGTGGTCGTCAATGGGACCGGCATCAGCTTGCAGAATCGCGGCTATGGGTTCGTGTTGAAACCTGGCCATGCGAATGAAGTCGGACCTCGCAAGCGCCCGTTTCAAACGATCATCCCGGCGTTCGTGACTAAAGATGGGCAGCCCGTGATGAGCTACGGCGTGATGGGCGGCTCGATGCAGGCGCAGGGGCATTCGCAGGTGATGGTGCGCTTCGCCGATCACGGCCAGAACCCGCAGGCCGCAGCCGACGCGCCGCGCTGGCGCATTGATACCGGACTTTCGCTCGGCATCGAGCAAGGCGTCGACCCCGCCGTGATTGCTGAACTCAACCGCCGCGGTCATAACATCACACAGGCCGACCGCTGGAGCACGGACTTCGGGCGCGCGCAGTTGATTTATAAGATGGACGACGGCTATCTCGCCGCATCCGAGCGGCGCACCGATGGGCAGGCTGTTGGATTTTAGTGATTGAGCAGTTGGGTGATTCGGTGATTCGGTGATTCGGTGATTGGGTGATTGGGTGATTGAGTGATTAAGGCTGTGCTCAATCACTCAATCACTCAATCACTCAATCACCAATCACGCAATTACCAATCACCGAATCACTAAAAACCAACGGCCTGCCCATCGGTGCGCCGCTCGGATGCGGCGAGATAGCCGTCGTCCATCTTATAAATCAAC
>JANXRI010000002.1 GCA_025353085.1 Betaproteobacteria bacterium | reverse complement strand
TCAGGCGATGGCGGGCGTCGCTCACTTTTAGCAGGGGCGAGCAATAAGCAGTGCGAGTGGCGCTGGCCTAACAACGCGCCAATAGACCGGGGGCCGGATGATAAATCCTGTACAAGCACCAAAAAGTAAACTCGGGTCGATTGCGGCCAATGCGGGCTTCGGCATCGCATTCATTGCCGCCATCGCTGCCCTGCTCGCCGGGCTCGGCACGCGCTGGGGCTGGTGGGATTACCGCAGCGGATTTTTAATCCTGCGCTGCGCAGTGTGGGCGGGCCTCGGCGCAATCGCCATTTCGCTTTACGCAATAGTGATGGCTTTGCGCCATCGCCTGCGTCGCGCAAGCGTGTTCAGCATTCATGGGTTGATAATCGGCGCGCTCGTGTTCGGCGTGCCGTGGTACCTTGTAAACGAAGGTCGCAAGCTGCCCCCGATCCACGACATCACCACCGACACCGAACGGCCGCCGGCGTTCGTCGCGGTATTGCCGTTGCGCCAAGATGCGCCGAACACCGCGCAGTACGGCGGCGCTGAACTCGCGGCGCAACAAAAGCAAGGCTATCCCGATGTCGTGCCGGCGCTGCTGGCGGTGCCGCCGCGCGCCGCGTTCGATCTCGCCCTCGATGTCGCGCGCAAGTCAGGCTGGGAAATTGTCGCGGCGGTGCCGGACGACAACCGGATCGAAGCGACCGCAACCACGGACTGGTTCGGCTTCAAGGACGACATCGTCATTCGCGTTAAGCCCGCCAATGGCGGCAGTCGCGTCGATATGCGTTCAGTGTCCCGCGTCGGCCGTAGCGATCTTGGCGCCAATGCGCGGCGCATCCGCGATTTCATGCGCGAGTTGACTGCCGGCAATGCGGGTTAAGCAAACGCGCGTGGACGCCTGCGCCATACTTTAACCGCCGCCCGGTTCGCGTTCGGGGGTCGCCCCGATTTTGTGAATGCTTAAATCAGAACCTTCGAATTCCTGCTCGGCATCGAGTCGAATACCGAACAGGAGTTTCAACGTGCCGTAAACGAGAAGCCCGCCCGCCATCGCAATAGCGATGCCCATCGCGGTGCCAATCACCTGCGCCATCAACGTGACGCCGCCCAGACCGCCCATGCTTTTAAGTCCGAAGATGCCCGCCGCGATACCGCCCCATGCGCCGCACAAGCCGTGCAGCGGCCACACTCCCAGCACATCATCAATCTTCCAGCGGTTTTGCGTGACCGTAAACATGACCACGAACAGTGCGCCGGCGATGCTGCCGGTCGCGAGCGCGCCGATCGGATGCATGATGTCGGACCCCGCGCAGATCGCGACCAATCCCGCGAGTGGCCCGTTATGCACGAAGCCTGGATCGTTACGGCCAACGACCAGCGCGGCCAGCGTGCCGCCCGCCATTGCCATCAGAGAATTCACCGCGACAAGTCCGCTGATTTTGTCGATCGTCTGCGCAGACATCACGTTAAAACCAAACCAGCCGACCGACAATATCCACGCGCCGAGCGCCAGGAACGGGATGCTCGACGGCGGATGCGCGCTGATCTTGCCGTCGCGCGTGTAGCGGCCGCTGCGCGCGCCGAGCAACAGCACCGCCATGAGGGCGATCCAGCCGCCCACTGCGTGAACGACGATCGAGCCCGCGAAATCGTGAAATTTAGCGCCGGCGCTTGCCTCTATCCAGGCTTGAACGCCAAATTTGTCGTTCCATGCAATACCTTCAAAAAACGGATAGACGAAACCGACGAGCAAAAACGTCGCCGCAAGCTGGGGGCTGAATTTTGCACGCTCGGCGATGCCGCCCGATACGATCGCCGGCACCGCGGCTGCGAAAGTGAGCAGGAAGAAAAACCTGACCAGTTCATAGCCGCTTTTTTCGGCAAGCTGGTCCGCGCTGCCGAGAAAATTAACCCCGTACGCAAGGGTGTAACCAATAAAAAAATATGCAATCGTCGATACCGCAAAGTCGCAAAGGATTTTGACCAGCGCGTTGACCTGGCTTTTGCGGCGCACCGTTCCGAGTTCCAGGAACGCGAAGCCCGCATGCATCGCGAGCACCATCACCGCGCCGAGCAGAATGAATAAAACATCGCTGCCATTTTTTAAATTTTCCATGCTTCCCCCAAAAAGAATGCGCTTTGCGTAAGCAATAGATATTCCAAACTTCTAAACCGCTGAATTCACGTCAGAACGTATTATTTTAGATGACTCAATAACCAATTTTGCACGATGAGAGTGCAATCGGCTAATTTTCCGCACCTTCAAAGGGCATTTCCAGTTGAGCGCTCGAATCGGTGCAACTGCCGCAGCCGCGATGCTGCCAGCATTGGCGTAACTTATTGAGTTGTCTAGGCAATGCGGTTATATTCGCGGTCATGGCTGAAAGCGCAGCGAATCCGGATAAGCCCGTCACCGTCGCCCCCGCTAAAAAGGCCGGCCTCGCCCTGACGCTGGATCAAGTGTTGGCTGACCTCGTCGCCGACAAATTGATCGCCAAAGAAGATGGCGACAAGCTGAGCACCGAGCGTCGCTACCACCGCAATGACCAACATCCGCTGGTCATTATCGCCGAGCAAAAATTTAAGGACCCGCGCCACGCCAAGAAACTGTTGACGCTCGACGCGCTGGCCGAATGGCTCGCGGGCAAAGTCGGGCTGCCCTACCTGCATATCGATCCGTTCAAGATCGATTTCGCCGCCGTCACCAAGCTCATGTCGACCGCCTACGCGCAGCGTTTTCGCATCCTGCCGGTCGGCGTGACCGCACGCGAAGCGACCATCGCAACGTGCGAACCCTTCGTGCACGACTGGGAAGAGAACCTCAAGCAAGTGCTACGGCTCGAGATCAAGCGGGTGATCGCCAATCCACTCGACATCCAGAACTACATCGTCGAATTCTTTAATCTCGCGAAGTCAGTCAAATTCGCGAGCGAGAAAGACAAGGGCGCCTACAGCAGCATCGGCAATTTCGAGCAACTCGTGCAACTGGGCGGTCTGGGCGGCGTCACGTTGATGGCGCAGGTGATTGGCACCGCGATGGGCATCGCTATTGCGATGGCGGGCGGGCTTCTCGTTTACGGCACGT
>JANXRI010000460.1 GCA_025353085.1 Betaproteobacteria bacterium | reverse complement strand
TTCCGAGCGGTCCTGCTCGATCTGCAGCAAGCTGTGCTGCACATCGAGCGCGGCTTTGACGCGATCTTTCTGGCGGACGAAGTACACGACCAGCAAATAGACGATGGTCGACATTGCAGCGAAGTTGAGCGCGAAGAACACCGCGATCGTCTGCATTGGCAAGCCGGTCGTTTTCTCCGACCCGTAAGCGAGGTAGTAATCGAAGAAGCCCGAGACGGCGGTCATCACCAGATACGCGAAAAACCACGGCACCGATTCCCTGGGCCCCTGAAAAACCATCACACCAATCGGCGCAAGCAATGCCCACAGCATTACGCCCGACGATGTGACATAGCTGCCGATCGACCATTGCATGATGAACGGCACAAACAGGTAAAGGCTCGTTTGCGCGAAACGGAAATACGCAAAATTTAAATTCCAAATGTAAAGCGCGAGTGTGGCAGCCGAGGCCGCGAGATAAATCAGCGGCACGGTCGCTGAATATTTGATACCCATCGCGTGATAAATCACGAGCCACAACATTGCGGCGAAACCCATCAGGCCGCACGCAAAAATCAGCAACGTCTTTTGCAGTTTCTGCTCGGCCGTGTCGTGCACGGTGATAACGCGATCGCTTAGACGACTGAGCATTGCGCTGATGGGATTCGGCATTCCGGAAAAGCTCCCTGTTCTTTCGTTCTGCTCCAGCGGCTTACGTTCTGAATTTAGCCGTAACTTTTATCGCGGGCAGCTATTAGCGATACTTAACATATTCACATCAATCAATTTTTCGGTCAAGGATACTCGCGAAGATATGCCGGTGATTGAACGCGCATGTTACCGGCATCCGCTCGAACTGACGGCGACCGTCAAGGGCAATCCAGGATTAAATACGCTAGAATCCGCTCTTTTGCATGGAGCATAAACATGTCGATGGCCGACCGTGACGGGCATATCTGGTACGACGGGAAACTGGTGCCATGGCGCGATGCGAATACCCATGTGCTCACGCACTCGCTGCACTATGGACTGGCCGTGTTCGAGGGGTTGCGCGCCTACAGCACGAGCCGCGGAACGGCGATTTTCCGGCTCAAGGAGCACACTGAACGCCTTTTTAATTCGGCGCATATCTACATGATGAAACTCCCGTACGATCGGGAAACCATCATGGCAGCGCACAAAGAAGTGGTGCGCGCCAACCAACTCGAATCGTGTTATATCCGGCCGATCGCTTTTTACGGGTCTGAAAAAATGGGCGTATCGCCCAAAGGCGCAACGGTGCACGTCGCGATCGCGGCTTGGCCATGGGGCGCGTACCTCGGACCGGAGGCGCTGGAAAAAGGTATTCGCGTGAAGACCTCTTCATTCGCGCGTCACCACGTCAATGTCTCGATGTGCCGCGCCAAATATTCCGGCACCTACGCGAATTCAATCCTGGCAAACCTCGAGGCGACCGAGCACGGCTATGATGAAGGGCTGCTGCTCGACGTTGACGGATTCGTGGCCGAAGGCTCGGGTGAAAACCTGTTCATGGTCAAAGACGGCAAGATTGTCGAACCGGAACTCACGAGCGCATTGAGCGGCATCACGCGCCGTTCGATCATCGCGTTGGCGGAAGAAATGGGCTACACGGTGACCGCGCGGCGCATTACGCGCGACGACTTGTATATCGCCGACGAAGCATTCTTTACGGGGACCGCCGCTGAAGTCACGCCGATCCGTGAAGTCGACAGCCGGGTCATTGGTAGCGGCAAGACCGGGCCCATCACGGCCAGGCTGCAAAAAGCCTTTTTCGATGTCGTCAACGGCCGCAACGACACGTACCGTGACTGGCTCTCGCCCGTCGCAGCGTAAGGCGTCATGATCCAGACCGATAATAAGCAGCGGCAAATCGAAGTCACGGCGGCCGACCTCCCGCTGCACTGTCCGACGCCGGCCATGCTGTTGTGGAACTCGCACCCGCGGGTTTTTTTGCCGATCGAAAAAACCGGTACGGCACTGTGCCCGTATTGCGGAACTCAATATTCGCTCAAGGGTAGCGTCAAAGCGGGACATTAGGCCGCTTCAGGGAAACGAATGCACGATGAAGTCGGGATGCGAAAGGAACCAGGCGGCGCGCGCGGCGCGTTTGCTCGCTCTTCGGCCTTTATCCTTCATCCTTTATCCTTATGACGAGCGTTTTGGTCGTCGCGCCTTCGTGGGTCGGCGACGCCGTGCTGGCCCAACCATTATTTGCGCGTTTGCATGAGCGCCACCCCGACGTAACACTTGATGTGCTCGCCCCGCCGTGGACGCACGCGCTATTTTCACGCATGAGCGAAGTGCATTTAACGTTGTCGAGTCCTTTTGGCCATGGCGAATTTTCGTTGATGCAGCGTTACCGGCTCGCACGTAATCTTCGGAAGCGCCGATATGACCAGGCCATCGTGCTCCCCAACTCATTCAAATCCGCACTGATCCCGTGGCTCGCCGGCATTCCATTGCGGACTGGTTTTGTCGGTGAGGCGCGGGGCGGTTTACTCAATGATGCGAGGCGTCTCGACAAAGCTGCTTTGCCCTTGATGGTCGAACGCTTCGCTGCGCTGGCGGAACGGCCGGGCACCGGGTTGGCGCGCCCGTTGCCGTCGCCCCGACTTGCGATCGACGAAACCCAGCGCACCTCCGCGCTGGCCCGCCTGGGCTTAAGTTTAAGTGCGCAGCGACCCGTCGCGGTGTTGTGCCCAGGCGCTGAATACGGCGCCTCAAAGCGCTGGCCCGCGCTCTACTTTGCGCAACTCGCACGCAGGCTTGTCGATGAAGGTTTCGACGTGTGGTTGGCGGGATCCGCCAATGACGCCGTGATCGGAGACGAAATCAGCCGCCTGAGCGAAAGGCCGTGCGTGAATCTGAGCGGCCGCACGACGCTTGCCGAGGCGATTGATCTCATTTCGTGCGCGACCCTCGTGGTGAGTAACGACTCAGGGCTGATGCACATTGCGGCCGCACTGGATAAACCGTTGATTGCGCTATTCGGCTCGAGCAGCCCGGCCTTTACGCCGCCCGCATCCCCGCATGCCCGCATCGTCAGGCTTGATTTGCCCTGCAGCCCATGCTTTCAGCGCGTGTGCCCGCTTGGCCACTTCAACTGCATGCTGCAACTGAAGCCCGAACTGGTCTGGGAGCAGATTGATTTTGCTAAAATCAGAGCGTCATGAAACGCGCGCTATTTACAACGCCGCAGGAAGTCGAGGCCGCTTTTTACGAAGCCTTCGAAAAGGGCGATCTCGATGCAATGATGAGTGTGTGGGCGGATGACGATGATATTGTGTGCGTCCATCCGGGCGGCCAGCGCCTCGCGGGTACCGAACAGATACGCGAAGCGTGGCGTCAGATTTTCGCAGGCGGCCAGGCGTTGCAATTTCGGCTGCGCGAGCAACGGGCCATGAATGGCATGACGCTGGTAGTCCACAGCGTTTATGAGCAGATCAACGCCGGCGGTGAAGCGCGCGCCCGCCAGCCCGTCATTGCGACCAACGTTTATATGCGTACCGAAAACGGTTGGCGCATGATCGTGCACCACGCGTCTCCGGCGCCGGCCGCTCTCGAGTCCGAGGGCAAACGCACGCCCAAGACGCTGCACTAAGCCTGCGCTGACGGTATAATCCGGACATCCCGTACTGACCTGATCCCGAACAAAGATTGCCGAGCGCGAAGCTTGAATGGCGGCAGCGCCATCAGTCGCCGGCCGCTATCAGGTAGCGGGACACACCAACTGCAATTCATACCGAGGAAAACGATGAGCACTGTCGATTTTGGTAATCCGGACGTAATTGTTATTGTGGCTGGCAATGCAGCCTGTTGCGCAGCGCTGGCGGCGCGCGAATCTGGCGCCACGGTCATCATGCTCGAAGCGGCGCCG
>JANXRI010000456.1 GCA_025353085.1 Betaproteobacteria bacterium | reverse complement strand
GTGCGCGATCGCCATGAGGAGAATCGTGTAACCATCGGGCTCCGCTTTGGTCAACGCCTGCGTGCCGATGATCGTGTTGCCGCCGGGCCGGTTGTCCACGATCACCTGCTGGCCCCAGCTTTCGGTGAGCTTCGGGCCGATAAGACGCGCAAGCAGGTCGGTGCTGCCGCCCGGCGCATAGGGGACGAGGAGGCGGATCGGTTTGTCGGGATACGGCTGCTGAGCGCCGGCGGCGCCCGCAAGCATCATCACCCCGGCCACAGCGAATAGCCGCACCAACGCGGTGGAAAGCCCTTTCATGGTGTCTTCTCGTTCAGTGTTGGACATTCGCGCACTCGCGAGGCCAGTCTCATCGTAGCGTACCGCGCCGCGAATCCGGAAGTCTTTTTCCAGTCTTCGCGATAACGCGGTGATGAACCGCCGCGGCCAGCTCATGAGATGATCGACCATCGAGACAAAGGAAACGCAATGGCTGAACAGATCGAAAAACTGGCGCACTTCATCGCGGGGACACAGTGGGAAGACATCCCCGGCGCAGTTCAGCAGCATGCCAAGCTCGTGCTGCTCGACACTTTCGGCGTCATTCTGGCCGGCGCGGAGCAGCCCGAAGTCCGCCGGCTGCACCATGGCTTGACGAAAAGCGCAGGCACGGGCGCGACGGTATTCACGCGGGGTTGGCCCACCACCGACCCCGGTCGCGCCGCGCTCCTCAATGGAATTGCGGGTCGTTCAGATCAAGGATTTCTGGCTCAAGATCGAGCAGTTCCCCACTTATAAATCGATACCCATTGCGCTGAAGATCCTGCTCGTTACCGCACAACGTCGCGGGGAACTGGCCGCCGCTGAGTGGAGTCACGTTGATCTGCAGGACAAGAAACTTTGGACGATCCCCGCGTCAAATAGCAAAAATGGCAAGGAGCATCGCGTTCCGCTCTCTCAGATCGCGATCAAACTGTTCGAGCAGCTCAAGCGCCTGGCCGGAAAGAGCCGCTTCGTAATGCCCTCGCCTCAAACGATCAAGCCGGCGGCTACACCCTCTGTGCCTAGCGAGAACCCCGTCGAAACGTCTTCCCCTCCAGATTCTGACAAGCACATCACCGAGCGGGCAATCACAAAGGCGGTCGAGCGGCATGTAACGAAAATCGGCATGACGCATTGGACACCGCACGATCTACGCCGCACAGCGTCCACACAACTCGCGAAGCTTGGGGTATTACCGCACATCAAGGAAAAGATACTGAACCATGCGCTGCCTGAAATGATGGCAGTCTATGATCAGCACGACTACATGGATGAGCGTCGAGCGGCGTTACAACAACTCGCCGACAAGATTCTGAAACTCCCCAAGACAGACGATGCCGTACTCGAAAAGATGGATCGTGAAGGCATATCAAACGTCGCCGCGTCGTGCCACGGCCATCGGGGAGCAAGTCCGCTGTCTCATCACAAATGGATGCAACGCTTCGTTGACGAGTCTTTAATGCGCCACCCTTGGAAGACGAAATTTCGGGGGAAGCACATGGCAACAGCTAGTGCTTCCGATCCTTCGGTGGATTGGGATCGTTCCCGAAGCTGTCGCTATCCTGGATTTTTCCGTCTTTACCATGGATAACGAGTTCGGTTTTTTCCCGCTTCGCCTGCTCACGACCCTGGTCTATTGCTTCAGCCTTAGTCTGATATATACCGCCGGCACGTTGAGCACCTTCCTTCTTGGTTGCCCAATCGCCGTCATGAGGAACAACGTGGATATCGCGTTTCTTGGTCATCATTTTCTCCTTGTGTCTGCTACTTAAAAATGAGTCTCTCCTAACCCTTACTGCGCTAACGATTTGCGGAGTGACCTGAGCAATGCTTCCGCATCATCGAGTTTTTTGAGAATTTCCGGGTCGCCCTTTAAACTTTCCAGCGCCGTCCAAGGCACGCGTTTCATCGCGTCTACCGCCGCATCAAGCTCGCCCGTAAGGCTAGACGTTGAAGTTGCCTGCTTTTCGGTGGGTGGAATTCTAAGTAAAGATGATTCCAGATCTCCCACATCACTCAAGAAGTGTTCTCGCGCTACAGGATCTGGCAAGACAGTACGGAGTTTGCGCAAATCTTTTGAATTTGTAATGCGTTTTTGGTTTACTTTTTTGACGACTGCATCAATAACGCTTGGCGTTAAAAGCTTTTTGCTGACGCCCATAAGTTCGCGCGCCCAGGTGATGGCCGCACCAGGCTCCCTGAGATTGTTGAATTTCTCGGACAACTCAAATATCTCAACGAGCTTGTCAAGGTCACGCACTGTTAATCCAAGAATATTTGCTGCCCCAACCCGCCCCGCCAGCGAGACGAGCTGGTATGCGACCATTTCTTTTTCCTTCGCGTCCCATTCCTTTCTCTGTCTGTGAATGTAAATCCAGACGCGCAGGCGCTCCTCATCGGAGAGTGTTCGGTCTGTAACCTCTACCGGAATTTCCCGATATTGAGTGCGCCCTTGAGATACAAGTACCATTGAATTAGTCCAACGACGATCGCCGTCGATGATTCGAAACTTTTTTGGAATGTCAGGATGCGGCTCAACAAGGAGCGGTTCAAATAATCCCTCGTTGGCTTCGATCTGACGCTGTAGCTCTTCGTCTTCTTTCGGGCCGAGGCGAGGTTGCTTTTCATTCGGCACGACATCTTCGATGTCCACCTTTGTGCGATAGGTGCGCAGCACGGTGCGCCCGAGCCTCCGTTCCTGTAGCCCAATTACTCTTGGGTGTTCCGTAGTCAATTCTGCTTGGCCCATGGTGTTAATCCTGGATTTCGGCTGTGCCGATGATGCGCTCGACCTCGAAACTCAAATTCCCGCGTACCTTCTGAATATCGCAAATGAGTTGCCCTCTACGTGTCCAAGTAGTCTTATGCGCTTTCTCCTCTTTGGCATCCAGGTCTAGCAAACTATCGGCGTGCGTTTCGATTTGATCGAGCAGGGTCTTGTAGCGATCGGAAGTGATAAATTCGTACACAGCAGCTGTTTTTTGGTCCCGCTCTTCATTGCTGACGCGAAGCCCGTTCATCTGGATGATATGTCGGCGCAGAAGCTCGACGAGTGCGACAACACGTGCCGGATTAGTAACAATCACGCCGTCCTGAATGTGAAGCTGATGAGCCCCCGAAGGAAAAACGTGGCTAGAAAGGATGGCGTGGTCTGCCTTTGCACTCAGCTGATCGGTGCGCAACTTGTTGACAAAGTCATTGCGCCACGATTTATGGTTTTTTGAGTCATAAACAATCAAGCCACAGTCCTTGCCGTTGTAGCGAACAGTGTGGAGAACATCAGCTCCGGCGGCGCCCTTAGCGACCCTCGTAATCTTGTCGTCCGGAAATTCCCGCTTTAGCTCCTCAAATAAGTCCAGCTCGGCGCCTTCCCCAAGTTCTTGGGCAGTTTTGTTTTGAAGCTGCCGCTGGACATCCTGCAAGGTTGCTTCGAGTTTTTGTTTATCTTGAAAAGCTTTCGCTCTTTCAGCGTTTATGTCGGCTACTACTTGCTTTTCAAGGGCATCGCGTTGCTCTTGGAGGCGTTGGGCCAGGGCGTTCTCCTGTGATTCCTTCAATGTCTGCATCCGCTGTTCGGTTTCTGCGAGCTGCGCCTGCGCTGCAGCTTCGGCGACCTTCTTTCCTTCCTCACGCGCGGCAATTTCTTTGGCGAGCGCTTCTTGCTTGAGCTTCTCAGCCATTGAAGCGGCTTGCGTGCGCTCCGCCTCCAATTCAGCTTTCGCTGTGCTAGCAACCTGGTCAGCAATCTTTTTTGCTTGTTCTGCTTCTGCGACAATTGACTTCATGTTGGCTTCAGCCGCTATCTTTGCCTGTAAAGCCTCAGCGATTTGGGCCTGCATAACAATTTCCGCAGCTTTTTTTCCCTCCTCACGCGCTGCGGTCTCTTTGGCTAAAGCAGCCTCCTTCAGCTTCTCAGCTTCCGCTGCAGTCTCGATTCGGAATTTCTCCAATTCGGCCTGTGCCGTGCTGGTTGCTTGCGCGGCAAGCGTTTTGACCTGTTCTATCTCTGCCAACGCAGACTTCTTAGCCGCGTCGGCGGCGGCGATTTGCGTCTGCATCGCGGCTTCGGCGATTTTCTTACCTTCTGCGAGTGCGGCGGTTTCTTTGGCGACCGCTTCAGAGTGAATCTGTGCGATTGCGGCTGCCGCATCCTTTTGAGCCTGCTCCTGCTCGGCTCTCGCTTTCGCATTCGCCGCCTCTTTTTCAGCGGCAAATTGTTCCTTCAGGCGATCGGTGAGGTCGCGTTCCTGCGCGGTGATACGGCCGCTAATCTGCGCAAATTTCTCACGCGAAATCGATTGCTCGCATAGAGGACACTGCTCGCTATCGAGATGCAAATGACCCTCAAAATTCTGAGAAACTGCTGGCTGCGCAAGGTTCATGAAAATCTCCTAGGAAATAATAGTTCCTATTTTGTCCTATTTACAGAATAAGTCAAGCGAGTCGTCGTATGATCTGAATTAGTATAACTTTCACGTATTTGAAATACGCAAAAGTTATACTTTTGCTTGTAGCGATGTAAGTTGAATGCTAACTTAGTCGTATATCAAATACGGGATAGTTAGAATGGCCCTACACCTAGTTGGCGAAACATTGGATAAGACGCGCAGCCATTACTTGGCTGAGACTGGGAAGATCACTCAGCTTATGCGGGGCGTCTATGTCGACGCCGACGACGACATAGACGCCACTGTCCTTCGGCACGCGGTACGTATTGCCAAGTACCTCTACCCGCAAGCGTACTTGTCAGCAGCGAGCGCCATATTGCTTGGACCCGCGCGTGATGGTCGCCTGTTTGTGAGTGCGCGGCGAAACCAACGCACGCGCATCCGGGCGTTAGAAATCATTCAGAATGCAGCGCCAAAGCATCCCTCTATTGGGTCAGCTGTCATTAAAGATGGAATGGGTGAATTCCACGTCAATGTTTCTTCGATTCGACAGCGCTTCCTTGAGGCATTCCGTGTGCGCAGCGAACACGCGTCGTCAATCGACGACGAAATGCGATCTGCAATCGCGGCTCGCCTCATTGAGGAATACGGCAATCCACAGGACGCAGCGGACGCAATTTGGAAACTCGCCCGCGAGAATGAATGGATTCGTGAAGGCGAACTTGCCGAACGTTATCTCCAGCATCGGGTAAGTGTCGTCCCCGCCGAGAACGAGGCCGCGCTGGACCTCATCGTTGCATGGCATGGCGCACCATTGGGTCACTTAACTCATGATGGCTTCGAATGGCGCTGGCACTCAATCGATCGGGAGGGGCCGAAGATTATTCGGCAGACAATACCTGGCAAGCTCCCTCCCTTTATCGTCTCATTACTCCCCGAAGGTTGGCTTGAAAACATACTTAAGAATAAAGACGAGCGCTCGTTGCTACGATCCGGCAAACGGTACCTGTCAAATATCGTCATTGTGGAGCACGAGGCCGAACTTGCAGAACTACCGCCGGATGTTCTTCTCACTCGATTGGAAAATCACACCAAAGATGGCGTCTTCACCGGAAAATATGCGGGGCCTGGCCGTAGCGAGTTCGAGGCCAGCTTTGAAAACAATCTTGCGCAGATTTATGCGAGCGCGGATACACCGCGCTTGTCAGGCATCCAGATTAAAGCGCCGATGTACCTTGACCCCGACGGCTTACTCTCCCCGAGCACCGGGAAGCCTTTTACTCATATCCTGAAACCCGCAGGCACGAGCGGCTACGATGCTCTGCCACTGATTGAATGGACTGCGATGGCGCTGGGCCGCGCGGCGGGCTTCACGGTCCCAGCCACCGCACTCGTCGCCATGCCTGACAATATGCCGCCAGCGCTCATCGTAGAGCGCTTCGACATTCGGACGAGCCGCGAAGACAAAAGAATGTTCGTGCTCGAAGATATTTGTTCTGTCTTGGATTTACCAACGTCCGCAAAATATGACGGAACGATGGAGCGAATTGCGCGCGCCGTACGCCCGCTATCAACCGCACCTGACGAAGACATTCTCATCATCCTCAAGCGTGCGCTGTTCGCGTGGCTCATTGCCGATGGCGACATGCATCTAAAAAACATGGCGTTGCTCAAGATTGCAGAACCGGGAGACTCACAGTTCCGAAGCGTTCGCATGGCTCCACTTTATGATGCTGTGACCACTCGCGTATTTCCGAATCTCAAGCACGACCGTATGGCACTCAAACTAAATGGCAAGGACGATAAGATAAAGCGCGCAGATTTCCGAGCGCTTGCGGCGACGGTTGGGCTAAAGGCCGCCGATGCCGAGGCCGCGATTGACGACCTGTTGCAGCAGACGGCTAACGTCGTTCATCGAATTACATTGCCTAAAGCTATTGAACATACCGCCGATGCGCGAAGAGTGGTCAAGGAAATGCTCGAAATTTTCCAAAGTCGGGTCACGTCGTTCGCATAACGGCGGAAAATGATGGGCGATGCAACGTGGGCTAGCCGCTTCACGCGATTGTTGGCTCTTTCAAGACTATGCCTGTCCGATTGATTCCAGCAGCCCCTGCAAAATTCGACGGGCGATTAATTCAGGGGGTCTCTAAGTCCTTCGGGATGATAGTGACTGACGATGCAGTCAGGAGACAGCGGCCGTCGCAGGCATATTCCCCCTCCTCGTCCTACCGATGGATGGCGTAATGTCCACATTTTCGAATGGTATCTCTCAGGCCGCTTGTCGATAGTAGAAGTTGAGCAATCCACCGAGCCGCGGACGGCGATGTATCGCCCCTTCGCTCGCGGCAACGCTCGGCATTGCTCGGATCAAACTGTTTTCGAGGCCCTGATGGTTACGTTCTGCGTGGTAATGAGACATGTATTCCGATACCGCGCGGCGCAACGATGCCTGCCCGACAAAAATCATCCGATTCAGGCATTCTTCTTTGATCGAGCGTACGAAGCGCTCGGCATAGGCATTCAAATTGGGGGATCGCGGTGGTAGCCGGATGACGTTCGTCCCACTGTCCCGAACCAACGTCCGGAACCGATCTGTGTACTTGGTATCCCGATCCAAAATCAAATACCGCTTGCCATACAACGCTCCGCCCTCCGCATCAGTCACGCTTCGCCCTACTTGCAGCATCCACGCTTCGTCCGGTCGGGTCGTGATTCCCACTATGTGCACCACCCGATCGGCAAGACTGATCACGAACAGCAGATAGTAGGTGACCAGTCCCCTGCCCGTCCACACTTCCACACTGAGGAAATCGCTCGCCGCAAAAAGCCTCCAATGCGCCTTAAGAAACGTCGACCATCGGGTCCGCGTATTGCGCTCCGGCGCCGGTTCAATGCCATTACGATTGAGCACGTTGGCAACCGTGCCGCGCCCCACCTTATGACCCAGATTGGCGAGGGCACCTTGTATTC
>JANXRI010000401.1 GCA_025353085.1 Betaproteobacteria bacterium | reverse complement strand
CCCTCGCCCTCGGTCCCTCTCCCCAAGGTAGAGGGAAGCAAACCCCTTCTCCCTTGGGGAGAAGGTGGGGATGAGGGCGCGATTTTGAATTTGATTTTGCCGTGTAGTGAATTTGGTAAGAATCAATTAGTCTGTAATGTAGTACTGTAACGGCAGGTTGTGCAGGCACTCCGCGCCGTCGCGCGTGATGCGAAACAGATTGCCCAACTGCAAACCCGCGCGCTCGTCGTGCGTGACGACATTCGGCTGCACGACGACGCACATATTTTCTTCGAAAGTAAATTTTGGCCCCGGCTCGCCGCGCCGGCCGGTCGATTCACGCGTGCCGATGCTCGGCGGCAACAATCCGATGCCGAAGCCGTGCAGGAAACCGTCGTTGATGGTGTAACCGCGCTCGGCGATCACGTCGCCCGCGTCGAGCACGTCGTCACTTGTGGCGCCCGCGCGCAACGCTTGCACGCAGCGCTCATACGCCTCGTATGTCGTGTCCCATAATTTGCGGTACAAATCTCCGGGCGGCGTGCCGACGAAAATGGGCCGGTGCATCTGACCCGAATAGCCCCAATGACTTACGCTGATTTCGGTGTTGATGACATCGCCGCGCTCGATCACGCGATTCGAAAGATTTTGCCGCGGCACGCAAGCACCAACGCCGGTCTGCGCGCCCGACGACAGATAACATAAGTGCGGCAAACCGCCGCCGTGCAAGGCGGTGGATTCGACGATCGCGCCAAGTTCGTACTCGCGCATCCCCGGTTTCACTTGATCGATCAGGCTTTGCAGCGCGGCATCGGTCAGCGCCGCGCCTTTTTTGAGCCAGTCGATTTCTTCGCCGCTCTTGACGAGCCGCAAGCGCCGGAACGCGCGCGTCACATCTTTAAATTGCCATCCGCCGAGCAGGCGCTGCCAGGCCAGATAACTTTGCACTGGCACGTCGCCGACATAACCGAGCGTGGCTTTGCCGAGGCCCGCGTCGTTGAGGTAATTGGCAATGGTCGTCGCCGAACTAACACCACCCCACTCCGTGCGGATCGCGGACGCTTCACGCGCATTCGGCACGTGATTGAACGATTGCACGAAGATGACCGGATCAAACGCAGCCGTGACGACCACATAATTATTGCGATTGCCGAGAAAGCCCGACAGATAATGAATATCCGCATGATTGTGTCGCGAGACGCCTGAATCGCCATAGACCACGAGCGCGTCGACACCTTCAGCCGTCATCAGCGCGCGAGCGGCTGCGAGCCGCCGCTTGAATTCCGCCGCTGAAAATCGCGGGTAAAGTTCCGTGCTCATGCGCTTTTGCCGTTCACGATTTCGGCAGCCCGAGCTGTTGTGCGAGCCAGTCGGCCATTTGGCTTTGATACCTGTAGCGGCGGTTGTTGACGACGTGGTTGCCGCCTTTGACGATATTGAGCACTGTCGGCCCCGACGCTTCGGCGGCAATGCGCTCGGCGTTCTGCGGCGGCGTCAGATGATCGAGCTCGCCCCCGACAACGTATAGTGGACAGTTGATGTTTTTGGCGGCGTCGGCGAGCGTCAATGTCTGCGCGACCGCGCGCGCCTCTTCCATCGTTTTGCTGTGACTGCGCACTTTGAACGCCTCGCGTGATAACTCATTGCGTGCATCGAACACTTCGACCCAGCTATAAGGGCCCGACAATGATACGCAGGCCTTCAGGCGTTTTTCAAATGCGGCGGCGCGAGCGGCGTAGTAGCCGCCGAGCGACACGCCCATCACGCCGATGTGGTTGCGATCGAGATCGGCGCGCGTTTCGATGTAATCGAGCACCGCTTTCACCGGCACTTCGAAATCACCGCGGAGTGGAATCGTGTACTCGGCCTCGCCCTGACCCGGCCCGTCGAAAGGCAGCGTCGCCATGCCGCGGTCAAGCAGCAGCGTCTCGTAAAAATCCATCTCCTCCTTGGTCGAGTCGAGACCGACGCAAATGATGACGACTGGCGGCTTCGCCACGCCCGCGGGTTTACGTAATACGCCATAGAGCGTTTTGTCGCCGTACGGAATCGCGACGCGTTCGCCCGGCGGATTCAGATGCGGCAATGCGAGATTTCGGCACTCGACGGTTCTAGCGTGCGCCGCCTTCATCTGGGCGAGGTCGTGCACGAACATGAATTTTCCGAAGTGATAGCACAGCGCCGCGCGTGTCAGATGACCGGCCGCGCTGATGTTGTATCCGTCAGCCAAAGCCTTGCGCCCGATTTCTTCATGCACGGCCGCGCGCGCCGACCATGCCGCACACCATTCATCCCAGCGCGAGATGCCACCGGTGACTTCTTCAAAGTCCGCGAGCGGCACGCCGCTGGCCACGAATCTTGGCGCCCATGCGCGCAAGGCGATTTCAACGCGTTTATCTTTGGCGGGTGTGTCCATACGATGTCCAGATTGGTGGCGAATGAGTCCAGCAAGAAACGCCCATGCACGCATTCGAAAATAAATAGCGCAGGCGCCTCGCCTGCACCGTATTCATGCGGGCAAACCGGCTGCGCCACGTTTTCGGTGCCTCGTAATTACTCGGCGCGCGCGCCCGACTCCCTCACGATTTTGCCGAGCTTGGCGATCTCTTCTTTCACATAGGCATCGAGGCGCGCCGGCGTGCTCGACACCGGCTCGGCGCCCTGCACGAGCAGCCTCTCGCGCACGTCCGGCGTTTGCAGCACGCGCACGATGTCGGCATTCAGCCTGGCGATGATCGCCTTGGGCGTGGCGGACGGCACGAGCACTGCAAACCATGGATCGAACACGAAGCCGGGCACGCCCGCCTCGCTCACGGTCGGCACTTCGGGCAGCGCGGTCGAGCGCTTGGCCGTGCTGACCGCGAGTGCCCGCAGGCGGCCTGATTTGATGTGGGTCAACGCGAGTATCTGCGGCGCCCACGTCAGGTCGACGCGGCCCGCGAAAATTTCCGTGAGCTGCTCCGAAAATCCCTTGAACGGCACGTGCACCATTTTCACTCCGACCGTGCTATTGAACAGTTCGGCATTCAAATGGCTCGCGGCGCCAATGCCGGCGGAGCCGTAGTTGAGTTTGCCGGGGTTGGCCTTAGCCAGCGCGATTAACTCCTGCACGTTTTTTGCCTGCACATGCGTGCCGACGGTCAACACATTGGGAATCGATGCAACCAGCGTGACACCGGCAAAATCTTGCGCCGGATCGAACGGCAGTTTCGAATACAAAGTTGCATTCACGGCGTGGCTTGCAGACACCATCAGCAGCGTGTAACCGTCGGGGGCCGCTTTGGCGGCGATGCCCGTGCCGACGACGCTGCCCGCGCCCGCTCGATTGTCGACGACGACCTGCTCGCCCCAGGTTTCGGACAATTTCTGGCTCAGCGTGCGCGCGAGCGAATCAGTCGCGCTGCCCGGCGTAAACGGCACAATGAAACGCACCGGCCGGTCCGGAAACTTTTGCGTGCCCTGCGCGATCGCATGGATCGAAATACTGCCGGCAACCGCGGCTGTCAAAGCGACATACGACATCTTGTGCATGCTATGCATTCTCCGTGGGATCAATCGGCGCGCGCGCCGGACGCTTTAACAACCTTGGCAAGGCGTAAAACTTCGTTTTTTATAAATGCATCGAATTCCGACGGCGCCATTGTATGTGGCGTCGCGCCCTGCGTGAGCAGGCGTTCTTTCACGTCGGGCAGCGCGAGTATGCGCGCAACCTCGGCGGCGATTTTTTGCCTGACGTCATTCGGCATTTTTGCGGGGCCGATCAAGCCGGTCCACAAGTTGAAATCAAATCCGCGCAGCGTGTCACCGACGGTCGGCAGATCCGGCAGAATCGGCGAGCGCGTTTTGGTCGTCACGGCGAGCCCCGTGACCTTGCCGCTTTTCACGAGCGGCACCGCGGCGGTAATCGGCGCGAAGAAATACTGGACGCTGCCGCCGATAGTATTAGTGAGCGCCTCCGGCGTGCCCTTGAATGGAACGTGCACGACATTGATACCGGCGGCGAGCTTGAACTCTTCGCCGTTCATATGCGTGCCGCTGCCGACGCCGGCCGATCCGTAGTTGATCTGGCCGGCCTTCGACTTCGCGAGATCGATCAGGTCTTTCACCGATTTGAGCCCGAGCGCCGGCGTCACCACCAGCACGTTAGGCACGTCGGCCACCAGCGTCACGCCAGCGAAATCTTTTATTGTGTCGTATGGA
>JANXRI010000393.1 GCA_025353085.1 Betaproteobacteria bacterium | reverse complement strand
TGCATATTCTGCAACTGCCCGATGTGGCATCGCTCGTGCGCCATCTACCCTTTACGCGTGTGGGGGTGATCCAGGCCGGGCAGATGGACTACGTGCGCAAGCTGCCGCGCGAGGACAAGAGGGTGCTGCAGATCGACGCGCTCATCGTCGGCAACGGCTGCGCACCGGACGGTGTCACGCAGGGATTCCTGACGGCGGTTGCGGAAGTATTTCCGACTTTCATACGCCATAACAAGGGGCAGCCCAACCTGACCGGGTTGCCGATGTCGCCGGTAGCCGCCAACTTTTACAGCGCGGAAGGGCCCGACCTGCTTGGCAAGTACGCGCCATGGGCGGTGGACATCATGCCGATGCCCACCTGGATCCAGCTCGGCGTGGCTTTCTCGGTGTTGTTCAGCGGCATGGCGCTGTGGCATCGCTTCCGCCTGTGGCGCGTCGATGCCAATCGGATAAGGATCGAGCGCGAAATTGCGGCGCTCTACACCTCTGCTACCACCCTTGATTCGATCGCCGCAATGCCGCTCGACGCGCGTCACCTCGTGCCTGAGGCGCGTGCGCAGATCGATGATCTGATACTGCGCTTGTCGGAGCTCTCAGCGAGATGCCGCCAGCAGTCGTTGTCGGTGCTGGTGCCTATGGGCGAGGAAATGTCCTACCGATATCAGGAAACGCTGATCGCAGACTTGCTGCGCGCGCTGCGGCTGCACAAGGAACGGCTGCCACCCGGGTAGCTTGTGCTGCCGTGGCGCGCTAAAAGATCGGCAAGGGGCACGCGTCTACCCGTGTTATTGATATTTCCAAAATAAGCGACCGCGCATTTTGCTCGACGCCCCCTCGCCCTCCGGGAAGGGGCCTCGGGGAATCGGACGGTGTAATGATTTATAAAAAGCTCGATAAGCGGTCCGTTACAACCGCCTGACCATCACCTTCCGAAACTTGATCGTGCCCGCGTTGTACTGAGATGGCGCCCTGGCTGGCCGTCCAGTTGGCTTCGCCGAGGCGGGTGAAATTCTCGAGACCTTTTTCGCCGTCGATCAGCGTGGTCCAGCCCGGGCCTGACGGAGCGCCGGCACACCCGACGAGAGCAAATACAACGACCAGCAGTGCGGCCGCAATTGTGGATATTTTTTCATTCTGATTCCCCTTTGATTGGATAGGAAGACGATAGCAGGAATCAGACGGCTGCGAGCAGCATGCGCTGTCTAAAGCGGAAGCGCTCAAACAAATAAGCGCCTAAGGAAAAACGAGCGCAGGTTTCGAGGAGCCGCCGGCTTCCTTGCGCTGGCGACCGGCGAGCGTTGCAAAAATCTCCGCCATCTTGTCGGCTTCGTCTTCCCATGAGGTGGACTGTGCCTTGAGCAAGCCGGCCTCGCGTAATTTATTTCTTTCCGCTTCGTTGGTGAGTAGCCGGCAAATCGCTTCGGTCACCTCGGCGACGCGCGGGCGCACGAGGCAGCAGAATGTGTCCGCCATCAACCACTCGGTGTTCGGACCGCGATTGCTGATTACGGGCACGCCGCACGCCATTAATTCGAGTGGAGCGAGGGACAAATTAGTGAACGAAAGAACCAATGCGAGATCGCAATCGCGATACAGCGCGCCGAGTAAATCGGGATGCACGATGCCTTTTGCGGTGTACTGAAAAGGCAGTGAATATTCGTCAAGCGCAGCGCCGACGAGCACGATTTCGACGTCGTCCATCCGCTTTTTCACTTCGGCCAGGATCAGCACGCCGAGCTCGAACGCCCGCCGCTCGGTCGAAGGCCGGGCGTAGAAAAAAAGTTTCTTGCGCGGCCGCGGCTCTTTCTTTCGGTCCGGAAAATAAATGCGCGGGTCGAACGAAAAACCGACGCTGTGCGCTTCCATTCCGTAATCGGCGACGAGCTTGTCGCGCAGCCAATTCCCATCGGTGATCCCGACCAGGCCCATACGATACGTATCCTCGGCCAGCACGTAGTTCGATCCCATCGCATAAAACCAGGGTTCGAAATCCTGCACGAAATAACAGCGAAAGCGCGTGGCTTGAAATCGCATTGCCATATAGGCGGTCTGCCAGCCGGTCGCGACCGTGTAAAAAGCCGGTGGCGCATTTTCCAGGCCAATATAGACCGCGGCCTGAACTGGCATGAATGATGTGCAGATTCTCGCTTTTACTTCTCGGGCGGCGCCAAACCACGAGCCGCTGTTGATCACTATCCGGCATTCATAACCCCGATGCTCAAGTAATTGAACAAACCTGAAAATATTCAGATGACCGCCGGCGCCGAATGGAAACGGCGGCACGATCCAGTTGATTGACTTTGGCGGGGCGCCGGCCGCGGCTTGCGCAGAGCCGATCGGCTCGCGGCGCAAAAACGAGTATTCAGCGGCGATGTCGGTCAGCCTGTCTCCGAAGGCGCCGATTTTTAGCGCCCTCAGGCAGTCTCTCAACCGCTTCCGGGCTGAATGTAAAATTCTCACGACGGCTTAGTCATTTGAGCAGCGGCTTGTAAACACCCAGGCAGAAGTATGCACGGGACACATAGTTTAGAAAACTATCGCCTCACGGTCGTGCCTTTCCGACCCCGCTGTTTGCGCGCGAAACCGTGGGGCGCGACGGTGCGCAACGCGACTGCCCCGCTGAACGCAAACTGTTGCTGCAACAGGCTTTCAGCAACGCCGAGGATGAATTCAATAGAGGCTCGCCAATTGTGTTGACGCTGTCTCACAGACGGCGACAGCGTATGACAGTGGGAAATATACCATCGAAGCACAGGCGGCAGCACTTCCTTCAACCCCGAGAGTGTTGTAGGTACGAGACGACAATCAAATACACGGCAATATTCCGCAAGCATCGGCTCCCGATTGGCCAGGCCTGATTGCTACGCGTGTATTTTTTGCAACCTTTATGGCAATGAAGTCGACGATGCGTCGATAAATATCTGGTGTTTGGTAGCAAACGAAGCTAGGGGCGCGATAATCACAACCATGACGACAGAGCGCCATGACGTCGATGAGTGAACGGATCTCCCCGATCAAGACGGGCGCGATGAGCGCTTTGAGAAGAACCCATCTATTCGCCATGATGAGCACCACGGCGCCGATGATTACTTTTTTGGCTTCGATCTTCAGAGGCACGATCGCGATTACCGTCCGATGCGCGTTACTCGGCCCGCAATCCCAGGTCTTTCACGACCTTTCCCCACTTTACGTTCTCTTCTCCGAGAAACACCGCGTACTGCTCGGGCGTGTTCGCGACGATCTCGAAACCCATTTTCGTGAGCTGTTCGCGCACGTTGGGCACCGACACCGCGGCGACGATCTCGGTGTTGAGACGGTTGACGATTTCTTTCGATGTCGCCGCCGGCGCGAGGATGCCGAACCATGTAATGACTTCGAATCCCGGCAAGCCCGATTCCGCGATGGTCGGGAATTCCGGCGCAACGGTCGAGCGCTTTAAGCCGGTTACGGCGATACCGCGCATTTTGCCGCTCTTCACATAGGGCATCAGCGCCGGCATGCTCGAAGTCAGAATGGGCACCTGGCCGCCGATCACGTCGATGATCGCAGCGCCGTCGCCTTTGTAATGAATCGGCACCATGTCGATGTTCGTCATACGCCTGAAAAGCTCCATCGACATGTGCGGTGACGAGCCGATGCCGCCGGTCGCGAAGTTGATTTGTCCCGGCCGCGATTTCGCGAGCGCGATGAATTCCTTGATCGTCTTTACAGGAAAAGTCGGATTGACAACCATCAACAGCGGGTTGTGCACGACGCGCACGACCGTCGCGAAATCCTTGAGCGGGTCATAGCCGATCCTGGCATACATATACGGCGCGACCGCGTGAGTGGTTTGGCTCGCGAGGTATAACGCATAACCATCGGGTGGCGCTTTGGCTACGAGCTCGGCGCCTATCGTACCGGTCGCGCCGACGCGGTTCTCGACGATAACGGATTGTCCCATGCGCTCGGTCAACTGCTGAGCGACGATGCGCGCGACGATGTCGGATGGCCCACCGGCGGTGAAGCCTACGATGATGCGGGTTGGTTTGGAAGGGTGGGGTTGGGCGTGGGCGAAGGGTATAGCGGCAATTAGCAGTAACAGTGAGCGAGCAATCAATATCATATGCAGTCCTTCTTTTTAGATTGCTTTTTGACCCATCCCCATCCCAACCTTCCCCTTGAAGGGGAAGGGGCGCGTTTTTTACGTACCACATCCTCCCCTTCAAGGGGAGGACCGCGGTGGGGATGGGTCATCGATTACTTTCAAGCATGCGCCGCCAGCAACATATCCGCGCCTTTTTCGCCAATAGCGATGGACGGAATATTGGTGTTCGACGACGGAATCGTCGGGCAGATGCCCGAATCGATCACGCGCAGGTTCGCAATGCCGAACACCTTGAGTTCCGGATCGACGACGGCTGCGGCATCAGTACCCATTTTGGTGGTGCCGACCATGTGCCAGCTCGTCTGTATCGTGCCGCGCATATAGTCGAGCAGGCCCGCGTCGTCATTAACTTCGGGGCCCGGCCGCGTCTCGCGCACGATTAACGGCTGTAACGCCGGCATCCGCGAAATTTTGCGCGCGAGCCGCACGCCATCGAGAAACAGTTGCGCATCGGCTTCGTGCGACAGGTAACGCGGGTCCATGCTCGCCTGCTGCAGCGGGTCTTTCGGCTGCAGGTGCACTGCGCCACGCGAGCGCGGCTGCAGCACCGTCACACCAAATGTGAAACCCGGAAACTGGTCCATGCCGTACCCCGGCGTGCGTGCATAACGGTCCTTGCCCGACAGCGGTAACAGGCGTAGCACGAGATCGGGCTGCTTCAAGTCAGTCGGGCTGCGGAAATTCATTTGTGCGGTAGCGGAGCAGATCGTGAGCAGACCTTCGCGCTTGAACATGAAGCGAAGCCCTTCCTTAAACTTGAGCCACGGGCTTTGCAGCATGTCGTTGATCGTGATCGGCTGCGAGCATTCGAACGTGAGCCGCGTATTCGGATGATCCCGCAGGTTCTCGCCGACGCCGGGCAGATGATGCACAACGTTAACACCGTGCTGCTGCAAAATTTCGCTGTTGCCGATGCCCGACAATTCGAGCAACTGCGGCGAGGCGAGCGGGCCGGCCGACAAAACGACTTCGCGCCGCGCCCGCACTTCGCGGAGCGTCGCATCGGCAAGCCGGTATTCGACACCGGTCGCGCGCTTGCCATCGAGCAGCACGCGCGTGACGGTCGCATTCGGCAGCACCGTGAGATTGGGTCGATTTTTTGCGGGCTTCAGATAGCCCGCCGCCGAGCTGTTGCGTAGACCATTGCGCGTCGAATACTGCAACTGGAACGCACCTTCATAGCTGCCGTCGTTGTAATCTTTGAGCCGCTTGAATCCTGCTTCTTCACAGGCGTCGACGAACGCATTCGACAGCGGATCGAAATTTTCAAGGCTCGTGCAATGAATAGGCCCGCCGCGCCCGCGCACCGCCGGATCGCCTTCCGGAAAATCTTCGAGCCGCTTGAAGATCGGCAGCAGATCCGAATAGCCCCGGCCGGAACGTTTGATACATGCATCGTTAAAGCTCCTACGTCTTAAGTGCTGGCTTGGCGTGCCTCGGCGGCAATCGCACCGCGCTTTTGTTATTATCGGTATCCCGTCGCGAAAAGAGGTTGCTCAATTGCGCCGGCGCACTAATTCTGCATTCGGTAAATCGCGAACGGGCATATTATTGAGCGTTTCATAATGGATGACACTCGGAACGCTCAATCCCTCACCTCGGCACTCTCCCGAAGGAGAGGGTGAGAATGGCACTAACTCGCTGTCGCGAATTAGTGAAAGATCAATAAACCATCCGTCCGCAGTCGCGCATCAGGAGGAAGCAGGCAATGACAAAGCACGCTCGTGTTCCGCTATCGGCGACGGTGATGCTGGCCGCCGCGGGGTGCGCTGCCGCGGACAACGTTTCTTATCCTGACAAGCCCATCAGGTTCATCGTCACATTCGCGCCCGGCGGCGGCACTGATATTTTCGCGCGCGCGATCGCGGCAAAATTTACTGAAGCGTGGGGCCAACCGATCATCGTCGACAACCGCGCGGGCGGCAACGGCAACATCGGCGCTGATACCGTCGCCAAAGCACCGGCCGACGGCTACACGATATTGCTGACGACGAACGCAACCATCGTTATCAATCCGCATCTGTCCAAATTGCCCTATGACCCGGTGCGCGATCTGGCGCCGGTGAGCCAGGTCGCGACTTTGCCGTTTGTGTTGCTCGTGTATCCGAGCCTGGCGGTGAAATCAGTGCCTGAATTAATCGCGCTGGCCAAGTCGAAACCGGGCGCACTCAATTACGGTTCGTCCGGCGGCGGTGGCGGCGCGCATCTCGGCGGCGAAATGATGAAGACCGCTGCCAGGATAGACATGACCCACGTGCCCTACAAAGGCGCGGCGCCCGCACTGGTGGCGCTGCTATCGGGCGAAGTGCAGTTCATGTTCGTGAGCATCCTGACGGCAACGCCGCTGATCGAATCGAATCGCGTGCGCGCGATCGCCGTCAGCGGATTGCAACGCTCACCCGCATTGCCGAATGTACCCGCCGTCGCCGAGGCGCCGGGACTTGCCGGATTCGAAACCGATTTGTGGTACGGCATGCTGGCGCCGGCGAAAACCAATCCGCGCATCGTCGACAAGCTCTATCGTGAAACCCGCAAGGTGCTGTTTCAGCCGGAATTCCGCAGCCGCTTCGAGCCCACCGGAACGCAGATGGCCGGCACGTCGCCCGCGGAATTCGCGCAGACCATCAAAAAGGATCTCGCGAAGTGGGGTGAAGTGATTAAGACGGCAAACATTAAACTGGAGTGACGTTGCCGCGGGTAGAGCAGGCGCCCCGCCTGCTCTTTCAATGAATGCAGGCGAGGCGCCTGCGCTACGAGTAAGGAAGCACATTTGAAACCGCAGAAAAAACCGGCAACCTGGCCGAACGATATTTACGAAGTACTTAAGCAAGTGGGCATCAAGCAGGTCGCGTACGTGCCGGATGCGGGACATACGCAGCTCATTAATAGCTGCAACGCCGACCGCGAAATGAAAGTTATATCGCTCACGACCGAAGAAGAAGGCGTGGCAATGCTGGCCGGCGCCTGGCTCGGGGGCCAGCGCGGCGTGATGCTGCTGCAATCGTCGGGTGTCGGCAATTGCATTAATCTGCTTTCCATCATGAATGAATGCCGCTTTCCGCTTTTAATGCTGGTGACGATGCGCGGCGAGTGGGGCGAATTTAATCCGTGGCAGCTCGCGATGGGACAGGGCACGCCGCCGGCGCTGCAACACGCAGGCGTCGTCGTGCAGCGGGTCGATCGTGCCGAAGAAGTGCGCGAGCATGTTTTCGCCGCGGCTCAACTCACATTCAATACAAGCCGCCCCGTGGCGCTGCTCATTTCGCAGCGCATCATCGGCTTCAAGGACTGGAGCAAATAATCATGGCCACTAAAACCAAAGCGACGCTCGACCGGCGCGCGGTCATCAACAAAATACTTGAGAAGCGCGGCGATGCACTGGTGGTCACCGGTCTCGGCTCGTCGTGCTATGACGTCGGCGCCGCCGGCGATCATGCAAACAATTTTTACCTGTGGGGCGGCATGGGCGCCGCGGCGATGATGGGGCTCGGACTCGCGCTTGCCCAACCCACACGCCAGGTGCTCGTGATTACCGGCGATGGCGAAATGCTGATGGGCCTCGGTGCGCTGGCAACAATCGGCACCCAGGGTCCGCGCAATCTGTCGATTATCGTGATCGACAACGAGCTTTATAGCGAAACCGGCATGCAGCCTACACATACCGCGCGCGGCGTCGACCTGGCGGCGATGGCGAAGGCCGCGCAGTTCCCGCGTAGCGCGACGATAACAACGGACGCGCAGCTTAAAAGCTGGGTGCCGCAGCTTTATGCGCCGGCTGGCGCCGCATTCGTGGCGATCAAAGTCAACGCTGCGCGCTACCCGATGGCGATCCGCCTCCGGGACGGCGCCCACATCAAAAACCGCTTTCGCGAAGCCCTGCTCGGCAACGCCGCGTTCGATTAGCTGATGCACGCCATGCAAGCGGAAGCGCTGCAATCCCCGCTGCTCGCGCGCGAGCTCGTTGATTTTCTGCAGCGCCTCGAAATCAACGCGGTGCCTGTCGCAGTCAACGGCATTGCCAAATGGTGTCTGCTTGACGCGCTCGGCTGCGCGCTGTTCGGTTATCCGCAAGGTGCGCTCGATCGAATCGCTTTCGACCGTGCGCGAAATGTCGGGGTTGCTGCGAGTCTGAGGTCGATAGCGGCGAAGAACGGTTATGAATATTGGTCGAGGGTAATCAAGCAGGCGGGTTTGCGGGCGGAGTGACTCGGCCCAAACGTTGTCCCCTCCCTAACCCTTGCTTCGCAGGCTTCGCAGGCTTCGCAGGCTTCGCAGGCTTCGCAGGTTTCGCAGGCTTCGCAGGTTTCGCAGGTTTCGCAGGTTTCGCAGGGGAGGGGATCTTCTTTTAGTGGCGCTAGTGCAAAGGTTCCGTCTTCCGCTTGCGCGGGGAAAGGCGGGTATGCGAAAGGATCTTTCCCCGCTTGCGGGGGAAAGGCTAGGATGGGGGCAGACCTTAATTCGCTCCACCCGCGCTACTCGTAGGGGAGCAAGCAAACAGAAATACTCACCTAAAGTGCCATGTTAACTATGAATTCCGTACTTTCCGACACTTGCAAACTTGAGATTGACCTCGGCGGCCGCAGCGGGTTTGTTTACGCGCTGCCCGTGCTGGAAAAAGAATTCGGCAGCAAACTGTCGCGCCTGCCGATCTCGATTCGCGTCGTGCTCGAATCAATGCTCAGGAATTGCGATGGCCATGTCGTGCAGGAAGAGCAGGTGCGCGAACTCGCGCGCTGGCAGCCATCGGCCAAGCGCGAGAACGAGCTGCCTTTCGTCGTCGGCCGCGTCGTA
>JANXRI010000354.1 GCA_025353085.1 Betaproteobacteria bacterium | reverse complement strand
GTAGAGCAGCGCATTTGTAATGCGACGGTCGAGGGTTCGAATCCTTTACCCGGCACCATTTGGCTTTCCCAGGCACGCCGTCCGGCCAGCGGCAAAAATCAACAGGTCGACCATAAAGGGGGAGCGCGTGAAAAATTTGATTGCGGCCTTTACTCTCGCGTGCCTGTGCACGCCCTCGGCGTTCGCGGCGGAAGCGCTGGGCGTGTTGAAGCAAATCAAGGCCACCAAGACAATAACGCTTGGTTACAGCGAAGCCGCCGTACCTTTCTCATTCATAAGCAATGACAACCGGCCGCAGGGCTACTCGGTTGACTTGTGCAAGCGCATTGCCGAAGGAATCCAGCAGCAGTTGGGTCTCCCCGATCTTGATGTTAAATGGGTCAAGGTCGACGTCAATTCGCGGATTCCGGCGACTATCAACGGCACGATCGACCTCGAATGCGGCCCGACGACGCACACGCTGACGCGCGAAGAACAGGTCGACTTCAGCAACATGATATTCGTCGATGGCGGGAGCTATATCAGCAAGGTTCGGGCAAAGCTCGCGACGGTCAAAGATCTGGCCGGCCGCAAAATCACGGTGATTCCGGGAACCACCACTGAAAAAGTATTGAAGGCCGCGCTCGATCAGGCGCAGATCACGGCGGACATCATTCCGGTTAAGACCCACGCCGAAGGCTATGGCGCGGTACGCGAAGACCGCGCCGATGCCTATGCGTCGGACCGCATGATTTTGATCGCGCTTGCGTTGAACGCGATCGATGCGCCGTCGTACCGCCTGAGCGACGATATGTTTTCATACGAGCCTTATGCGCTGATGCTGCGTCGTGACGCCGACTTCCGGCTCGCGGTCAACCGCGAACTCGCGCGACTTTATCGTAGCGGCGACATTATGAATCTCTACGCGCGTTGGTACGGCCCGCTGGGAGAGCCAAGCACGCTCTTGAAGGCAATGTATTTTCTCAACGCGCTGCCCGAGTAAGCGCGGTTTCCCTCGCGAAAGCGCCATCACAGCGCAAAACCTGCGATAATCCGGCTCCCGCGTTTAACCAGGGCGGGCTACGCGCACTGGCCGGCAACGATTCATCAACGCGCACTTTACGACCTCACCGTTGAGCGGGAACTTCGCGCGCGCAAGAACGGTCGATAAGCAGTAACGGGCCTGAGAGGGTCCGTCGCGGTACCAATGGATGCAGAAAAAGATGCGCTGACCGGCGGCCTCGCCGGTGCGGCCAAGGATTCATAATGATAAAAGTTGACCATCTGGTGAAGTCGTTCGGCGCAAAGCATGCGGTCGACGACATTTCTTTCAGCGTTGAACGCGGCGAAGTGCTCGGCTTTCTCGGCCCCAACGGCGCCGGCAAGTCGACCACCATGCGCATCATCACCGGATTTTATCCGCCAACCTCGGGCAGCGTGACTATCGGCGGTTTCGACATCGTCGACAACCCGTTGCCCGCGAAGCGCCTTATCGGCTATCTGCCGGAGAATGCGCCCGGTTACGCCGATATGACGGTGCATGGTTTTCTCGGGTTTGCGGCGGATTTGCGCGGACTCAAAGGCGGCGCCAAGAAGAAAGCCATCCACACCGCGGTTGAAACCTGTTTCCTGGAAGGCGTGCTCTACCAGACCATCGACACGCTCTCGAAAGGCTACAAGCACCGCACCTGCCTCGCGCAGTCGATCATCCATGACCCCGATATCCTTGTGCTGGACGAGCCGACCGATGGCCTCGACCCGAACCAGAAACACGAAGTGCGCGGCCTCATCAAGCGCATGGGCGAAAACAAGGCGATCGTGTTCTCGACGCATATCCTCGAAGAAGTCGAGGCCGCGTGCACGCGCGTAATCATCATCGATCGCGGCCGCATCGTCGCGAGCGGCACCCCGCAGGAATTGAAAGCGCGCTCCGAATTCGCCGGTGCCGTGCGCTTTGCAACCCGCAGCGCGAATGCGATTACGCTGAGCGCCAAGCTCGCGCCGCTCGCCGCGTATACCGAGGTCGTGAGCGATATCGATGGCAACATCGTGATGCGCGCGTACCCGCATGAACGCGGCGGCAACGGCGCGTTTGCCGGCAGCATCGCCGATCTCGCGCGGCGCGAAAGCTGGCAACTCGACGAGATTCA
>JANXRI010000341.1 GCA_025353085.1 Betaproteobacteria bacterium | reverse complement strand
ACCGCTACCTTTCGGAGGTCACTCCGAAGAAAAAATCTGCGCGACTCGAAAAGCAGAGGCTGAACGCGCTTAAAACACGTTTAGACTCAAGCACAGCAAGCAGCAATTTCGCAGCATTCAATTCCGGAGCAAAGCAATGTTCAGTCAGGCCGGCGACAAAGTAAGACCATTTCGCGTAGAAGAAGCGACCATCGACGAACTGCATCAGGCGATCCGCGACGGCCGCACCACCTGCGTCGACGTTGTCAAGCAATACATCGCGCGCGCGCGCGCCTGCAACGGGCCGGCCAGCCTACTCGTGACCGCAGACGGCGCGCCGGTCGCGCCGGCCACCGGCGCCGTGCGCGCGCAGGCGCCCCTCAAGTTCCCGACCGAAACGGTCAAGGCCTCGACCCTGCTGCCCGACCTCGACCAATACCAAGGCCCGCCGCTCGAATTCGGCCGCATGGAAGCGACGTCGTCGGACCCGTCTGTGCAGCAGCAGTACGGCATGATCGTGGGCAAGCCGAACGCCGGCCAGCTCAATGCACTGGCGACGCTCAACCTTCGCGGCGAGCGCTCCGTCACCTGCCGCGGCGACTACGACCGCCATCCCGACGACGGCCCGTTGCCGGAAGGCGCACCGGCGGTGTGCGAAATTTTCCGCCGCCAGCCCGACGCGCTCGAGCAGGCCGTCGCGCTCGATAAACAGTACGGGTGCAATCCCGATCTCGAAAGAATGCCGCTTTACGGCGTCGTGTTCTCGTTCAAGGACGCCTTCGACACCAAGGACATGCGCTCGACCGGCGGCGGCGACGCCGCCTACGACATTGATTTCCCCGCGCGCGACCACATCCTGATCGATCAGTTGCGCAAGAAGGGCGCGATCATTTAAGCCAAGGCGCTGATGACCGAATACAATGGGCGCGCCGGCGATCCGGGCGGCCGTAACGATCCGGCGAAAATATTGCCCTCGGTGCTCGGCTACCAGCGCAGCAGTTGGGCCGGCAATCCGTCGAATGTCTATGACACGACACGTGCGGCATCGCTCGGTTCGAGCTCGGGCTCCGGCGTGTCGGTCAGCGCCAACCTCGTGATGGCGAGCCTCGGCGAGGAAACGCGCGCCTCGACGCGCGGCCCCGCCAACCACAACGCGGTGGCGCTGATCCTGCCGCACAAGGCGATGATTGGTTTCGACGGCGGCGCGATCGGCGCCGACATCTACTGCGACCGCACCGGCATTCTTTGCCGCACCATCGCCGACTGCGGGAAAGTGCTCGACGCACTGAAGGACCCGCAGACCGGTTACTACGATCCGCGCGATCCCTACACAACGGTGCCGCGCTCGTCGGTGCTCGCCAGCGGCTACGCGATCCATGCGAAAACCGCGGGCACGAAGGGCGCGCTGAAGGGCGTGCGCATCGGCATCGTGCGCGAATCGATGCTCGCCGCAGGCAGCAAGGCAGCCGAGCCGATCACCACCGCGGTGGCGAAGGAAATTAAGGCGATGCTCGGCGAGCACCTCGGCGCAACGCTGGTCGAATCCTCCGATCCGCTGTGGAAAGCGGACCCCGATATCGAGCAGATGACGACCGATTTTCGCAAGGCGCTCGCGCGCCTCGTCCCGGTGTTCATGCCGGACATTCTGTTCCGTCTGAAATCCGACGGCACGCCGGTGTTTCCGGATTTCGCCGCGGCGATCATGCCGACCGAGTTCGCGCCGGGCAAGATATTCGGCAGCGGCAAGCTGCAGCCGATCGACTACATGGTCGAACTCGCGGACCTGCGCATTGCGCCGCCGGCGAACCTCGACGTTTCGACCGTGCAGAACCAGATCCTCTCCAACTCGTTCCGCTTCCACATCCGGCAATACCTGTCGCGCCGCGCTGAAGACTGGCAGGCGCGCGGCCTTACGGAAACGCTGGTCGACTGGCCCACGCTCAACGCGCGCTCGAAATACTGGGGCGACGACCAGCGCTCGGCCTACAAGAACTGGGAGGAGACCACCGACCCGCGCAATCCGCTCGGCGGCCGCCAGGGTATCGACGAGCGCATCATGCTGCGCGAACTGCTGCGCCGCTGCGACATGATGGTGATGCTCGAAAACAGACTCGACGCGCTGGTGCGCCTGCACACGCCGCTGCCGCCGGCGAAAATCGGCGGCCCCGACGAGCCGGGGCTGATCGCACGCCTGCGCAACGAATCGCAGTACGGCCCCAACGCCGGGCTCACCGAAGTGCTGATTCCCGCCGGCTTTGTTACGACCGCCTACGACGCGAAATTCGCGCTGAGTGCGGATCGCAAGAAATACGTCGCCGTCGCCAGCGACCAGCCGACCGCGCTCGCAGCACCCGGACTGCCGTTCTCATTGGTGTTCCGCGCCGAGCCCGGCAAGGAAGACATCGTGCTCAAGATCGCCTCGGCCTACGAAGCGGCATCGAAACGCCGCGTGCCGCCGCCCGCGTTCGGCCCGCTGCCGATGGATTGAGTGTGCCGCCATTCGGCTTCGGCGAGCATTGCGCTTGCCGCAGGCACCTACATCATTCAAACAGACCAATCGAATTCGGGCGCAATTTCCGCTTCAACCCATAGAAGATGCTCTTGCTGAGCGTTAGGTTAAGGCCGGAGTTCGAGCCCTAGCCGGGGAGCCGCGCAGGGCGCGAACGCAACCATCATTAGATCGCAACCACCTCGCGCCAGTGCCCATTCATCCCCTTTGAGGTGCCATCGCAACCCGTAGGGTGCAAATTAATAATCTAGTGGCGACAGGTGTCTGGAACATTGTTGGAGGATGCCGTTGAACCTTTCCGGCCACGCACACTGTGTGCACGTCTCTATTCGATCATCCTAGAAACGGCAGTTGAGACGGTCCAAAATGGGGTATTGCACAATTCTTCAAGCACTTGACGTAATTAACAAAATCACCCTTTTGGTTAAATGCGGAGCAGTTGAAAACGCTTAATGCTCAACGCCTTGCGTTTAAA
>JANXRI010000321.1 GCA_025353085.1 Betaproteobacteria bacterium | reverse complement strand
TCGGTGTGTATCGTTTCGATATCCGAGACGGGGTCGACCTTGCCCGCGACGTGGCCGACGTTATCGTCGACGAAGCAACGTACCATATTGATGATGCCGTCGGTCTCGCGAATATTGGCTAGAAATTTATTGCCGAGCCCTTCGCCTTTCGAGGCGCCGGCGACCAACCCCGCGATATCGACGAACTCGACGACCGCCGGAATATTTTTTTCAGGTCTTGCGATGTCGATCAGCGGCTGCAAGCGCGAATCAGGCACTTCGACGATGCCGACATTGGGCTCGATCGTGCAGAACGGATAGTTCTCCGCCGCGATGCCGGCCTTGGTCAGCGCATTAAACAGCGTCGACTTGCCGACATTCGGCAGACCGACGATTCCACATTTGAGACTCATTCTGTTTTCTTCTCTTTCGTATGCAATTTAAGCATCGCCGCTTCGTGCCTGGCTGCGGCGAGCAAGGGCCAGACTTCGAGACTGCGCGCGATCGCATCGTCGATCAACGGCTGTTCGTCGACGCGTGGGGGGTGAAGCACGTAATCGACGACTTCCTGCCTGGTTGCAGTGTCACGCGGATGGCCGATGCCAATGCGCAATCGCCAAAAATCCTTGCTGCCAAGGCACTCGATGATATCCTTCAAACCGTTGTGACCGCTGGCGCCGCCGCCGAATTTCATGCGTGCAATGCCCGGCGCGAGATCGAGCTCGTCGTGAACGACGAAGATGTCACGCGGCTCGATTTTGTAAAAAGCCGCCAAAGCGGCCACTGCCCGCCCTGAATTATTCATGAAGGTGTCCGGCATCAACAACCACGCGTCCGCGTCATTGCTCAACTTGGCTACCGCACCGTGAAACTTCCCGTCGCTGCGAAACGCAGCCCGTGCGCCGCCCGCGAGCCGCTCCACCCACCAGAACCCGGCGTTGTGGCGAGTGCTCTCGTATTTTCTTCCAGGATTGCCCAGGCCGACGACCAGCTTCATGAATTTGATGTGAGCGTTGTGAACAGTGTTTCGTTTTGCGGAGAGGGCCGGCGTGCCGCGCTCCGGCTTGACGCAAAAAAAGCCCGCGATATTCTGGCCCGCTAAGCAGGGTGCGAATATGGCGGGCCCGTGTGCCGGACGACCAGGCCCGGGTTAGTCTTTCTTGCCGCCTTCTTTCTTGTCCCCGCCGGCGTCCTTCTTCTTGTCGCCACCGGCGTCCTTCTTCTTGTCGCCGCCGTCTTTCTTGTCGCCGTCCTTGCCTTCCGCCGCAGCGGCTTCGGCCGGTGTCTGGCCGGTAATCTCGGTGACCGGCGCGGCCGCGTCTTCCTCGGCGACTGCCACTCTTGGCACGTGCACTGTGACCACCGCGGGATTGTCCTTCTTGACGCGCGAAATCGGCTCGACGCCTTCAGGCAGGGCGAGGTCGTTGATATGCAGCGAATGGCCGAGCTCGAGCTTGTCGAGATTGACCTCGATGTACTCGGGCAGATGGTCGGGCAGGCACTGGATATCGACTTCGTTGATGATGTGATTGACCACGCCACCACCGACTTTGACGCCGGGGCAAATCTCTGCGTTGATAAAGTGCAGCGGCACTTTCATGTGGATCTTTTTGTTTTTGTCCACGCGCTGAAAGTCGACGTGCAGCACGAGTTGCTTGAACGGATGCATTTGCACGTCGCGCAAAAGCACCTGCTGCCTGGCGCCTTCGTAAGTCATGTCGAGTATCGAAGCGTGAAAGGCTTCCATCTTGAGATGGCGATAAAGCGCATGGTGGTCGAGCTCGATTGCCTGTGCGGCCTTGTCGGCGCCGTAAACAACCCCCGGCACCTTGCCCGCGCCACGCAGACGGCGGCTCGCACCCGTACCCTGCAATGTGCGCGGAAACGCAGTAAATTCCATTTTCATTTAAGTCTCCACAAATTTGGACCGTCCGCGACCAGACGTGTCCAGGTTCAAAAAACGGCGCCCCGCAAATGTAAGACGCCGCGCCTAAAAAAAATTCCGCGCTGCAATTGTTCGACCGCGGTTATTCAACAAATAGCGAGCTCACCGAATCCTCATTGCTGATGCGTAACATCGTCTCGGCCAACAACCCGGATATCGAGAGCACCCGAATGCGTTTGCACTGCGCGGCTTCCGCCGACAGCGGGATCGTATCGGTCACCACCAGTTCATCGAGCGCCGAACTCGCGATGCGCTCGATCGCTTTGCCTGATAAAACCGGGTGGGTGCAATATGCAATCACTTTTTCCGCGCCGCGTTCTTTGAGCGCTCTCGCCGCTTCGCACAGCGTGTTGGCGGTATCGACCAGATCGTCGACGATCACGCAGGTGCGGCCTTCGATTTCGCCGATGATGTTCATCACCGTCGCCACATTCGGCCGCGGCCGCCGTTTGTCGATGATCGCCAGGTCCGCTTCGAGCCGCTTCGCGAGCGCCCTCGCCCGCACTACACCGCCCACGTCGGGCGACACCACGACCAGATTTTTGAAATCGTGTTTCCAAACGTCGCCCAGCAATATCGGCGCCGAATAAATGTTGTCGACCGGAATATCGAAAAATCCCTGAATCTGCTCAGAGTGCAAATCCATCGTCAATACCCGGTTCACGCCTACGGTCGCCAGCATGTCAGCGACAACTTTCGCGGTAATCGC
>JANXRI010000283.1 GCA_025353085.1 Betaproteobacteria bacterium | reverse complement strand
CAGTTCACGACCACCCCGCGCAACGTCCAGAAATATGCGGACTTCATGTTCGACGCTGGGTATATCAAAACGCGTGCCGCATCTTGGAAGGATTTGTACTTCCCGGAGATTCACGACCAGCCGGGGAGTTGAGATGGCGCTTGCACTACTAGGCGGCGGCTTCGATTACTCGCGCGCCGCGCAGGACGAATTCGACGATTGGTACGACACCGAGCACATACCGGAACGTCTGCGCATCGCAGGCTTCATTAATGGCGTGCGTTGGATAGGTGCTGCGAATCCGAAAATATCGCTTGCGATTTACGATCTCGAAAGCCTCGACGTATTGCAAAAGCCCGACTACCTGGCCGTTTCACCCGCGCATTTTTCACCATGGGCGACGCGAATTTTGATCGGACAATGCAAAAGGGTTTGCCGGTTTAATTGCGTGCAGATAACGCCCGGTGACCGCGTGGCGCCGGCCAATGCGCGGGGACTATTCGTCTCCGCGCTGAACGTTGCGCCGGCAGCCGACGCGGAATTCAATGACTGGTACAACTCCGAGCACCTGCCGCGCCTCGCGGCAATCCCGGGCGTAATTTGCGCGCGGCGTTTTACTTCGCCCGGCGTCGGGCATAAATACGTTGCGACCTGTCATCTAACTTCGCCTGAAGTCTGCGAGTCGTCCGCCTGGCGGGCGGCAGCGGCGACGCCACGGGCGCAAAAATTCTTGCCGCATCTTAGCGGCCAGCTAAGCCTTGTGCTCAGACGTTACGTGCGTACCATTTCGTTACCCGCTTGACACTGTAATTTTAACTATAGTGCCTCTACCACTCACCGCACTCACCGCACTCACCGGAATTCTGAGCCAAAGATATGCGCGAGTCTTGCGTTAGATTGATTACATGAGCAGTTTCGATCTTCGCCGGCTGCGTTATTTTGTCGCGGTAGCCGAGCTCGGCTCCGTCACCAAAGCGGCGAGCGAATTGCATGTTGCGCAGCCCGCCCTCAGTTACCAAATACGCCTGCTGGAGGAAGAGATCGGCGGCGAGCTTTTCGCGCGCGGACCGCAGGGCGTGCGCCTCACGGAACTGGGGACGGCGCTGGCGCAGGAAAGCCGGCGCCTGCTGGGGAACATCAAGGCATTGCGCAATCGCCTCAACGACCGCGCGGGCGACCCTGAGGGCGAAGTCGTGGTGGGTCTGGCGCAAACCATCGGCCCGGTGCTGGCGGTGCCGCTCCTTGAGCTGGCGGCAAAAAGGCTGCCGCGCGTACGCATCCAGATTCGCGAACTCATGAGCAGCGACATTCCGGAATTGCTGCGGTCCGAATCGGTCGACTTCGCGCTGTCGTACGCCATTCCCTCCGGACGCGGCGTGCACTCCGTCAACGTATTTTCCGAAGACCTTTTTTTGTTCGGGACGGCGAAGTCCGCCAAAACATTCTTTGCCCGCGCGGACATTTCCGAAGTCCGCTTTGCCGACCTGAAGAATGTTCCGCTCTACCTGTCTTCGCGATCCAATGGTTTCCGGGAAGAGCTGGAGGGCATCGCCCGCAAAAGGAAGACTCCTCTGAATGTCGCGGCTGAAATCGATTCAGTCACGATCCGCAAAGACATGGCACTGCACGGGGCCGGGTTCACCATCCTGTCCGGCGCCACGATATGCAAAGAGATACAGCGGCGTGACATTTTCGCGGCGCGCATCACCCAGCCGCCTATTCGCCGCAAAATCTGCTTCGTGCGCAGGACCGGCGGTGCAGCTTCACGCGCGGGCAAGGCGGTCGCCGCCCTGATCGGCGACGCGCTGGCCGGCGTAGCGACCAATGAAAAATGGCCGGGAGCGGTCCTGCCGGATGCCATACCGAAGTTGATATAGCTCCTATACATAAGAACTATTTCCCCTGCGTTGCGCCGGTTGCTACCATCCCGCGACACGCGTGTTTCACAATGTGCCGAAACAAGATCGCCAGGCGCGCGGGTCAAGCGCAAAATGCAAGGAGAGGGTTAAATGCTGGCGAAAAATATTTCGAGCCGCGGCATAAGCAGGGCCGCGGTGGTCGCAGCGTTGTTCACCTTAACGGGTGCGACGCTTGCCACCCAGTATCCGCAGCGTCCGATCCGCCTGGTGGTTCCCTTTGCTGCCGGCTCCAACATTGACGGCAACGCGCGGCAAATAGCGCCGAAACTGTCGGAGTTCCTCGGCCAGCAAGTGGTCATTGACAATCGCGGCGGGGCGAGCGGCACCATAGGTGCGACGCTCGTTGCCAAAGCGCCCTCGGATGGGTACACGATATTAATGGGAAACGCGCCCACGCATGGGCTCGCACCGACCATATTCAAACAACTTGCGTACGACCCAATCAAGGATTTCACGCCGATCGGCCGCGTTGCCACGGCGTCGTACGTGCTGGCCGTGAGCGCGGCCTTGCCTGTGAAGTCGGTCCCGGAACTGATCAACTATGCCAAGGCGCGCCCCGGCCAGCTCAATTACGCTTCGACCGGCAGCGGGACGGGCGTGCATCTGGCGGGAGCGTACTTCAACAATAAAGCCGGAGTGGACATCAAGCATATTCCCTATAACAGCGTGCCCCAGGCATTCGTGGATATCAGCAGCGGCGCGGTGGCGACCATGTTTTATCCGTACCTGCCGCTGATGCCGTTGGTGCAAAGCGGCAAGGCGAGGCTGCTCGCGACATCCGGCGCCAAACGGGCGTCGTACCTGCCGGATTTGCCGACCGTAACGGAAGCAGGCCTGTCCGACTTCGTGTTCTTCGCCTGGCACGGTTTCTATGGCCCGGCCGGCATGCCCAGGCAAAACGTCGACGTTTTTTATGGCGCGATGACCAAGGCTGTGTCGGACCCCAGGGTTGCCGCCAGCCTGCTTGCCACCGGCGTCGAGGTCGACCTGCTTCCAGCCAAAGAGTTCGCCGCATTCACCAGGGCGGAAATCGAACGCTATCG
>JANXRI010000277.1 GCA_025353085.1 Betaproteobacteria bacterium | reverse complement strand
TACGACTCGGGCATGATACGCGCGCAAAAATCCGATTATGGCCTCAAGGATCCGTCGCTGATCGATCAGTGGATGGAGTTTCCCGACCAGATCACCAACTCGATCCAAAGCATATTTCCGGGTTTCGTGCTGCAACAGATTCTGAATTCGCTCGGCACGCGCCAGGTGATCACCCACGGTCCCAACGCCTGTGAGCTCATATGGACGCTGGTCGGGCTCGAGGAAGACACTGACGAGCAGACCCAAGTGCGGGTCAAGCAATCCAACCTGGTCGGACCCGCAGGGCTGGTGTCGATGGAAGACGGTGCCATCGGGGGCTTTGTGCAAAAAGGCATTGCCGGTGACCTCGACAAAAACGCCATCATCGAAATGGGCGGCCGCGGCGTCGGCGGCATGCCCACGCGCGCGACCGAAACATCGGTGCGCGGCTTCTGGAAACGGTATCGCGAGCTGCTTGATGTCTGAACCGGTGGTCGCATCGGCCGACCTGCAGGTGGGCGCCGAAGTCAGCGCCGCCATTGCGCGCCTCATGACGCAATACGTGCACGCGATTGACAATGATCAACTCGAACGCTGGCCGCAATTTTTTACCGTTGATGCGCTTTATAAGATTTTGCCGCGCACCGCATTTGACCGCGGCCATCCAATCGGAATCTGGTCTTGCGACAACCGGGACATGCTCGAGGACCGCGTGAGTTCGATCCGCGAAGTCAACGTATTCGAGCCGCATGTGTACCGGCATGTCATAGGCCCCACCGAGATCCTCGGCCGTTCCAACGGCGCTTACCACGCGCAAACGAGTTATATCCTGGTGCGAACGATGCAGGACGGCGAAATGTGCGTGTTCAGCGCCGGCCGCTACGTCGATGAAATCGTCATCGAAAACAAAACGGCGCTTTTCAGAAAACGGATAGTCGTCACGGATTCAGCGCGCTTCGATACACTCGTCGTGATTCCCATCTGACGTTTGAGCAATTGAGATTTGAGAACTGCCATGCCTGGAACGTCTAAAAAAGCTAACTCTGCATCCGTATCGAGGAAAACAAAAGCGCCTGTTTTTCATCTGCATGTCGAAAACAGCAGTAAGCGCCAGCCGCTGTTTCAGTTGCGTGAAGAGACGTACGCTGCAGCAGCCAAACGCCATCGCCCGCTGGCTGCACGCCTCAAAGTCACCATCGGTTGGGATGGCGACATACTCGACAAGCAGTTGAAGACCGCCGACTTTATGATTAACTCGAATCCGCCACGCGAGGGATTGCGCGAGCGGGCGCCGCGGCTGCAGTGGATACAGACGACTGGCGCCGGCATCGACGGGTTGTTGCCGCTCGACTGGCTACCCGCCGACATCACACTGACGAACAACAGCGGCGCGCACGGCGACAAAGCCGAAGACTACTGCACGATGGCGCTGCTGCTGCTGCAAACGCGCGCGCCAACTGTGTTCGCCAACCAGCGCGACAAAAAATGGATTCCGATATTTACCACGCCCATTGCCGGCCGGACCGCAGTCATCATCGGCTTCGGCGATCTGGGCAGCGCCGCCGGGCGCGCCGCCCACAAGCTTGGACTCAAAGTAATTGCCGTGACCCGCAGCGGCAAGGCGCGTAAGCCCGCCGATGCGGCCTGCAAGGTGGGGCGGATCGACAGCGTGTTGCCAAAAGCTGACTTCGTGATCGTGACAACGCCGTTAACCGCCGGCACCGCAAATCTGCTTAGCCGCGCACGGCTCGACCTAATGAAATCAACGGCCGGCTTGGTCAACATTGGCCGCTCACCCGTGGTTGATTACGACGCGTTGCTCGACAAGCTTGAAAAGAATGAGCTGGCAGGCGCCGTGCTCGATGTGCACAGCCCGGAGCCGCTGCCCTCCGACGCGCGCATGTGGACGGCGCGCAATGTAATCATCACGCCGCATATCTCGTGCGACGATCCGCGCTACATGGATTTTCTGTGCGACACATGGTTTGCGAATTTCGCCCGCATACTCGCCGGCAAGCCGCTTACGAACCAGGTCGATCGCAAGCTCGGCTATTAGAAGCAGGATTGAGGAGCGAAGATTGTGGATCGTGAATTGAGGAGCGAGGAATGAGGAATGAGAAAAAGCTTTAAAAGCGAATCTCGATCCTCAATCCTTATTCCTCAATCCTAAAAGATGCCCATCTTTCACATGATCGACGGCGCGCCGGATCCGGTGGCGCCATTCAGTCACGCGGTGGAGGCCGATGGCTGGGTGTTTGTCACGGGCCAGATGCCGTTTACCGGGACCGCCAACGACTCGCCCTACCCTGATGGCATAGAAGCGCAAACGCAGCAGGTGATGGCGAATCTCCAACGCGTGCTCGACGGTTGCGGACTCTCGCTTGAGCACGTTGTGTCGGCGCGGATTTTCCTGACCCATTTCAAGGAAGACTACGAGCGCATGAATGCGGTTTACGCCGGTTATTTTCCGGCCGGCCGGCGGCCCGCGCGCACCTGTGTGGGCGTCAACGGGCTGGCACGCGACGCGCGCATCGAAATCGATTTCATCGCGCGCCGGTCTTGATAACGCCCGCCGCTTTCGCGAAGCTGGCCGCCGCCCAGGCACCCAAGGCCGGCAAGCTCACGCTCGATCATGTCGCGCACTTTGTGCCGCACATCGACACTGCGGCGGCCGCGCTTGAAAAGCTCGGCTTCACGCTGACGCCGTTCTCGGCGCAATCCAACCGCCTTGAACCGGGCGGCCCTTTGCTGCCGGCCGGCACCGGCAATTGCTGCATCATGTTGAAGCGCGGCTACGTCGAATGTTTAACGCCGACCGGCGATACACCAGTCGCTGATCAGTTGCGCGCCGCCATTCAACGCTACGTGGGTGTCCACTCGATCATCTTCGGGACGAATGCGCCGAACTTCGATCATGCACGCCTTGCCCGCGAAGGTTTTTCGCCGCTCGAGCCGATCGCGTTGCAGCGCCAGCTCGCCACCGGGCACGGCGATCAAACCGCGCGCTTCACGGTCGTGCGCGTCCCTCCCGGTACAATGCCGGAAGGGCGCATCCAGTATTGCCAGCACCTCACACCTGAATTCGTGTGGCAACCGCAGTGGCTGCAGCACGCGAACCGCGCCACGGCGCTGACCGCAGTCATATTGTGCATGGACGATCCGTGCGAAGCCGCCGCGCGTTATTCGCGGTTCACCGGACTGAAAGCAATTGGCGAAGGCGACCGCTGGCACATCGACACCGCGCGAGGCCGGGTGTTGTTTAAATCCCCCGCGGCAATCCACCGGGTATTTAATATCGAGCCCGCCACCCTGCCGTGGATCGCCGGCTACGCGCTCGCCAGCAGCAACATGAAAGTCACGCGCAAACATATTGCAGATACCGGTTTTGCGCACGGCGCGCTCGATGATGAGCGGTTCTACGTGGTGCCCCCGGCGGGCGTCGGCGGCATCATGGTCTTCGAGACCGGCGACAAGCGCCGGGCTGGAGCTCGGCGTGCATGCAACTTACTCACCAGTCCGTAATTTAGTCTACAATTAATGAACGAATGAGCGCGATGCCGGTCAAACATGACATGAAGGTTGACGGTCGCACGCTCGATCACAAGACGCTGGAACAAATTCGCCGCATGGCGTTTCAGCGCGT
>JANXRI010000256.1 GCA_025353085.1 Betaproteobacteria bacterium | reverse complement strand
TGAATGTCGTGCGCGACATCATCAAGGCGAATCCGGACGCCATTCTGGTCAACGAAGGCGCTAACGCGCTGGATTTCACGCGCAGCATCGTCGACATGTTCAAGCCGCGCAAGCGCCTCGACGTTGGCACCTGGGGCGTGATGGGCATCGGCATGGGTTTCGCGGTGGCGGCTGCCGTGGTGAGCGGCCAGCCGGTGATCGCGATCGAGGGCGACAGTGCGTTCGGCTTTTCCGGCATGGAAGTCGAGACACTCTGCCGCTACAACCTGCCGGTATGCGTGGTGATCTTCAATAACAACGGCGTTTATCGCGGCACCGACGTAAATCCCACCGGGGGTCCCGACGTTGCGCCGACCGTGTTCGTCAAGGGCGCGCGCTACGATAAAGTAATGGAGGCCTTCGGCGGGGTGGGCGCACACGCGACGACGCCCAGTGAGCTGCGCAAGGCGATGGAAGAAGCGATCCGTTCGAAAAAGCCGACGCTGATCAATGCCGTCATCGATGAGACCGCCGGCACGGAAAGCGGCCGCATCACGAGTCTCAATCCGCAAAGCGCAAAAAAGAAATAGCGCTTGAAGCGGACACGAAAAGCGCGCCGCTCAAGCAGCCGCGAGCATGCGCGGACTACCGCCGCTCACCGCGCGGCAAAAAACGACAACGAGTGAGGATCTAATGGAAGCATTGAAGGGCGTTCGAATTCTGGATATGACGCATGTCCAGGCAGGACCAACTTGTTCGCAGTTGCTCGCATGGATGGGCGCGGACGTCATCAAGTTCGAACCACCCAACGGCGATGCGACGCGGGGGCAGTTGCGCGATGTGCCGAATGCGGACAGCCTTTATTTCACCATGTTGAACAGTAACAAGCGGTCGATCACGGTCAACATGAAGAACCCTGAGGGCAAAAAGGTGTTCATTGAGTTGTTGAACAAATGCGACATCGTCATGGAAAATTTCGGGCCCGGCGTGCTCGACCGTTTTGGCTTTACCTGGGAAAAAATTCACGAGATAAATCCGCGTATCGTCATGGGCTCGATCAAGGGCTTTGGCTCGTCCGGGCCGTATTCCGATTTCAAGGCATACGAAAACGTCGCGCAGGCGATGGGCGGTGCGATGAGCACCACCGGCACGCCGGAAGGTCCGCCATTTGTCACCGGCGCGCAGATTGGCGATTCCGGCACCGGTTTGCATCTGGCGATCGGGTTGCTGGCGGCGCTGCATCAGCGCGATCGCACCGGCCAGGGCCAGTACGTCGAAGTTGCAATGATGGACGCCGTCATGAACTTGTGCCGCGTCAAATGGCGCGATCATCAGCGCCTGACGCGCCAGGAACTGTCTGAATATTCGCGTCCGACCGCGGGTTTGACTGCAACACCGCGCGCCGGCAATGATTCGGGCGGCGGCCAATTGGGCAACGCCATCAAATGCAAACCGGGCGGCGTCGACGATTACATCTATGTGGTCGTGCAGGAAGCGGTGTGGGATGGGTTGGCGAAATTGATGGGCGCAGAACTCGATATGCCCGGCTTGGTGAGCGATGCGCGGTTCGCCAAAATCACTGATCGTCGGGCGAACCAGTCCGAAATGTGGGTGTTGATCGAACGGGTTGCAGCGAAATACACCAAGCGGGAATTTATGGCGATTCTCAATCCGCTCGATGTGCCATGCGGGCCGATCATGTCGACCGCCGATCTTGCGGACGACGTGCACGTGCGCGGACGGGATATGTACGTCGAGCTCGATCATCCCCAGCGCGGCAAGTGGTACAACGTCGGCATGCCGATCAAACTCTCGGCGTCCCCGGCGAAGATAACGCGCTCCCCGACGCTGGGCGAGCACACCGATGAAGTGCTGAAAGAAGTGCTGGGCTGGGACGATGCGCAGATCACGGCTAAGAAACAAGCGGGCGCTTTCTCAGCGCCGCCTAAAACCAGGTAATAGGAGTGGAAATGAAAATCGCAATTATTGGACAGCAGGATTTTGGCAAAGCCGTACTGGAGGCATTTCTCGCGCGCGGTGATCAGGTGGCTGCCGTGTTTTGCGCGCCCGAGAAAGAGGGCGCACGCGCCGACGCGCTGCGCACGGCGGCGGAGGAGCGCGGCGTCAAGGTTCACCAGTTCAAATCGTTGCGGGCGCCGGAAGCTATCCAAGCGATGAAAGACGCTGATGCGGAAATCGGCATCATGGCGTTCGTGCTGCAGTTTGCGCCGCAGGAACTGGTTAGCATCCCGCGCCATGGCACCATTCAATATCACCCATCGCTGCTGCCGAAGTTTCGCGGCCCGAGCTCAATCAATTGGCCGATCATCAAAGGCGAAATTGAGACGGGGCTGACTATTTTTCGTCCGTCGGACGGGCTCGACGAAGGCGCTGTGATCCTGCAAAAGAAAACGCCGGTCAGTGCTGAGGACACCCTGGGGACTATTTATTTCGACCGCTTGTTTCCGATGGGCGTAAGCGCGATGCTTGAGGCCGCCGACCTGGTCGTTGCCGGTAAGCACTCAGAAGTCGCGCAAGACGAGTCGCAGGCGAGTTATGAAGGCTGGTGCCGAAGCGCCGAATCAAAAATTGACTGGGCAAAGCCCGTGGATCAGGTGTTCAACCTGATTCGCGGTTGCAATCCGGCGCCGGGCGCATGGACGACGCACAACGGCAAAAAGTTGCAAATTTTTGATGCTCGCAAAATCCTGTTCCGGCGATTTGCCGATGTCGCAGGCAAGATCGGTGAGGTCACGGAT
>JANXRI010000236.1 GCA_025353085.1 Betaproteobacteria bacterium | reverse complement strand
TGGCGCGCGCCACGCATTTCATCTTCGATAAAACCGGCACGTTGACCACCGGCGACATGCGGCTGGTTGGAGTGATCCCGCTCGCAACCGGCGCAAGCGTGCGCACGCGCGACGAATGTCTCGCGCTGGCTGCCGCGCTCGAAGGCGGTTTCAGTCACCCGATTGCACGGGCACTTGTTACCGCCGCGCCGGAGACAAAGCAGCGCCCGCGCGCGGAATGCAAGTCAGTGCCCGGCGCGGGCGTAAAGGCGGTGTTGAACGGAATGCACGTGCGACTCGGCAATCCGCAGTTTGTGGCAGCACTCGGTAAATATGCGCTCCCAAAGGAACTTGCATTCGTTCCGGATGATGTGACAGTCGTAGCCCTCGGCGATGACGATGGGTTTATTGCGCTTTTCACTTTTGTGGATCCAGTACGCGCACAGGCACCCGCGGTGGTTGGCGCGCTCGCTGGCATGGGCAAGCAGGTGCATATTCTGTCGGGCGACCGCCCCGAAATCGTTGCCCATGTCGCGCGACAACTCGGCATATCCACTTTCGTTGGCGGCGTCACGCCGGAAGGAAAACTCGCTTACGTGCAGCGTCTGCAGCAGGACGGCGCGGTAGTGGCGATGATCGGCGACGGGGTCAATGACGCGGCCGGGTTGGCCGCCGCGCACGTCTCGATCGCGATGGGCGGCGGTGCTGCGATTGCATGCGGCAGCAGCGACGTAGTCCTGCTATGCGGCCGGCTGGATGCTTTGCTGACGGCGGTGCGCGTGGCGGGCGCCGCCTTGCGCGTCGTCCGGCAGAATCTCGCGTGGGCATTTGTCTACAACCTGGCGGCTATCCCGCTTGCCGCGTGCGGTTATGTATCGCCGTTGCTGGCGGGCGTTGGCATGGCCGCGAGTTCCATGCTGGTGGTTGCGAATGCGTTACGACTGCTGCGCCATGCGCCGTGGCCAGCGGCGGCGCGGATCCCGTTGCTGGCGCCCGCGAGCTAGCCGCGCATGGACATTGTTTATCTGCTGGTGCCATTGAGCCTCGTGCTGGCATTCGTGATTGGCGCTGTGTTCTGGTGGGCGTTGCGAGGAGGACAGTTCGACGACCTCGAAGGGCCCGCGCAGCGCATCGTGATGGACGAAGACGGTGGTGACGATAAATGAGTGCCATGAGTGCCGCACCACGATTGGCCGTCGGTTGACATAGATCAAAAGCACCTCCCGGGCGGCGTTTTACCATGCGCTCACGTTATTCGAGGGAGTGGTTTTGATGAGCGAGCAGGACGCATATAACTATCGGGTCGTGCGGCAGTTCTCGCTGATGACCGTGGTGTGGGGCGTGGTGGGCATGCTGGTCGGAGTGATCATCGCCGCGCAACTGGCGTGGCCGGAGTTCAATGTTGGGCCGTGGTTTTCATACGGCCGGCTGCGTCCGCTGCACACCAATGCGGTGATTTTCGCGTTCGGCGGGTGCGCGCTGTTCGCGACCTCCTACTACGTCGTCCAGCGTACGTGCCATGCGCGCCTGTTCTGCGCTCCGCTGGCCGCGTTCACGTTCTGGGGCTGGCAGGCGGTGATCGTGCTGGCGGCGGTTACCTTGCCGCTCGGCTACACCAGCGGCAAGGAATACGCGGAACTCGAATGGCCGATCGATATCCTGATCACGCTCGTGTGGGTTTCCTACGCGGTGGTATTTTTCGGGACAATCGCGCGCCGCCGGGTCAAGCACATCTACGTTGCGAACTGGTTTTACAGCGCATTCATCCTGACGGTCGCGCTGCTGCATGTCGTCAACAGCGCGGCCATGCCGGTGACATTCTGGAAATCGTACTCGGTGTACGCCGGCGTGCAGGATGCGATGGTGCAGTGGTGGTACGGCCACAACGCGGTCGGGTTTTTTCTGACCGCCGGCTTTCTCGGCATCATGTATTACTTCATTCCGAAGCAGGCGGGGCGGCCGGTGTATTCATACCGGCTGTCGGTGGTGCATTTTTGGGCTCTGATCTTTACCTATATGTGGGCGGGCCCGCATCATCTGCATTACACGGCGCTGCCGGACTGGGCGCAGTCGATCGGCATGATTTTCTCGCTGATCCTGCTCGCGCCGTCGTGGGGCGGCATGATCAACGGCATCATGACTTTGTCCGGCGCGTGGCACAAACTGCGCACCGACCCCATCCTCAAGTTCCTCGTGACCTCGCTGTCGTTCTACGGCATGTCGACGTTTGAAGGGCCGATGATGTCCATCAAGACCGTGAACGCGTTGTCGCACTACACCGACTGGACAATCGGACACGTGCACTCCGGCGCCCTCGGCTGGGTCGCGATGGTGTCGATCGGCGCCATGTACTATCTGATCCCGCGCCTGTTCGGCCGCGCCGAGATGTACAGCATAAAGCTCATCGACCTGCATTTTTGGATGTCGACGTTGGGCGTCGTGCTTTATATCTCGTCGATGTGGATCGCCGGCGTGATGCAGGGCCTGATGTGGCGCGCGGTCAACGCGGATGGCACGCTCACTTACAGCTTCGCCGAAGCGGTCAAGGCAACTTATCCGTACTATGTCGTACGGCTGGCGGGCGGCATGGTGTTTTTTTCCGGCATGCTGATCATGGTCTACAACGTGTGGAAAACCATCGCCGGCGAGCGCGCGGTCGACGATGCGAAGATTCCCGCGGTCGCCATGGCGCACGCCTGAACCGGGAGCGCACATGAGCACCCGCCACGACATCATTGAGCAAAACATGGGACTGCTGATCGTCCTCATCATCCTCGTCGTTGCGGTGGGCGGCCTGGTTGAAATCGTGCCGCTGTATTTTCAGCGCTCGACGACGGAGCCGGTGGCCGGATTGAAGCCGCTGCCCGCGCTGCAGCTGGAAGGCCGCGACATCTACATACGCGAGGGCTGCAATACCTGCCACTCGCAGATGATCCGGCCGTTTCGCGCGGAGACCGAGCGTTACGGCCATTACTCGGTCGCCGGCGAATTCGTCTACGACCACCCGTTCGTGTGGGGTTCCAAACGCACGGGCCCCGATCTGGCGCGCACCGGCGGCAGGTACTCCGACGAATGGCATCGCATACATCTGAGCAATCCGCGTGATCTCGTCCCCGAATCCAACATGCCGGCGTACGCGTGGCTCGCGCGCGTGCCGGTAGACGCTGAAGTGCTGCCGGCGAAACTGCGTGCAATGCGCAAAGTCGGTGTGCCATACACCGACGACGATATTGCGGGCGCTGCTGCTGCAGGCGAGGGCAAGAGCGAGCAGGACGCGGTGGTCGCGTACCTGCAAGGACTGGGGCTGGTCTTGAAGAATGTGAGATGAATATGGACTACACCACGTTTGGCAGCCTGATGACCGTCGTGATGCTGGTGGTGTTTCTCGCCATCGTTGCGTGGGCCTGCAGCAGCAAGCGCAGCGCGCAATTCGACGCGGCGGCGCGCGTGCCGTTCGAGGAAGACGCAGAATCCGCGCCGCGTTCGTCCGGCAGCAAGCCCGGGGAATCAGCATGAGCGATTTTACAAGTGACTTCTGGGCCTGGTACGTCGCCGTCATCACCCTGGCCAGCATCATCGCCTGCGCCCTATTGCTGTATACCTGCAGCACCGAACGCGTGAGCGAAGGCGGCCAGACCGGCACCACCGGCCACACCTGGGATGAGGACCTCAGCGAATGGAACAATCCGCTGCCGCGCTGGTGGATGTGGCTCTTCTATATAACGATCGTGTTCGGCCTCGCTTACCTCGCGCTGTATCCCGGGTTCGGCAACTATGCAGGCGTGCTGGGATGGACCTCGACCGGCCAGTTTGACGACGAGCAGAAGCAGGCGGCGGCGCAATACGGCCCGCTGTTCGAAAAATATCTGCGGCAGGACATTGCCGCGGTCGCCGCCGACCCCGAAGCGCGCGCCATCGGGCAGCGCCTGTTCCTCAATTATTGCGCGCAATGCCATGGGTCGGATGCCGGCGGCGGCAAAGGCTTTCCCAATCTGCGCGACGGCGACTGGCTGTACGGCGGCGAGCCGGAAGCGATCAAGGCCACCATCGCCAACGGTCGCAACGGCATCATGCCGCCGATGGGTGCGGCGCTCGGCGGCGACGATGACGTCAAGAACGTCGCGCATTATGTGATGTCGTTGTCGGGACGCACGCACGACGAACTACGCGCCGCGCAGGGCAAGCCCAAGTTCAACAGCACCTGCGCTGCTTGTCACATGCCGACCGGCAGAGGCAATCCGGCTCTCGGCGCGCCTAACCTCACCGACAGCACATGGCTGTACGGGGGCTCGGAAGCCACCATCATGGAAACCATCAGCCGCGGACGCAACAACATGATGCCGGCGCACAAAGGGTTTCTCGACGACGGCAAAATCCATCTGCTGGCGGCCTACGTGTACTCGTTATCGTCGCCGCAGCCGGACAAAAAATAAAATCCGTGGCGGTAGCTTGAGTCAGTCACTTACCGCGCCGGCGGCCGTCGATTCGCCGATGGAACTCGACCTCTACGAGGTCCGCCGCACCATCCACCCGCGGGCGGTGCACGGCTGGTTCGCCAGTTGGCGCATCACGCTGGTGGTGCTGACCCAGTTGGCGTTCTATGGGACTGTATGGCTGACGTGGAACGGGCGGCAGGCGGTGCTGTTCGACCTTGCGGCGCGCAAGTTCTATATATTCGGCATGGTGTTCTGGCCGCAGGATTTTATTTTCCTGACCGCGCTCCTGGTGATATCCGCGCTGGCGTTGTTCCTGTTCACGGCGGTCGCCGGCCGCCTGTGGTGCGGTTACGCCTGCCCGCAAACCGTCTACACCGAGATCTTCATGTGGATAGAGCACTCGATCGAAGGCGACCGCGTGCAGCGCATCAGGCTCGACCGCAACCGCCTCGACCTCGAGAAGCTCTTCAAGAAAACCTTCAAACACCTGGTCTGGATCGCGTTCGCGCTGTGGACGGGGTTTACTTTCGTCGGCTATTTTTCGCCCATCCGCGAACTGATGATGGAGTTTTTGCAAACGCGTCTGGGTCCGTGGGAAACGTTCTGGATCCTGTTCTACGGCTTCGCCACCTATGGCAACGCCGGTTGGATGCGCGACCAGGTGTGCAAGCACATGTGCCCGTACGCGCGCTTCCAGAGCGTGATGTTCGATTCCGACACGCTGGTCATCACTTACGACGCGCAGCGCGGCGAGCCGCGCGGTTCGCGCAGCAAGGCCGCCGACTTTAATGCGGCCGGGCTCGGCGCCTGCGTCGACTGCGGCATCTGCGTGCAGGCGTGCCCCACCGGCATCGATATACGCCACGGGCTGCAATACGAGTGCATAGGCTGCGCCGCGTGCATCGACGGCTGCGACCAGGTGATGGACAAAATGGGTTATCGGCGCGGGTTGATCCGCTACACCACCGAAAACGCCGTGCAGGGCAAATACGGGGACCGCGACATCCCGCGCCACGTGTTGCGACCGCGCACGCTCATCTACAGCGCGATCCTGCTGACCGTCGTAGGCGCTTTCCTGTCGCTGCTTTATCTGCGCGTGCCGCTCAAGGTCGATGTGATACGCGATCGCGCCACGCTGGTGCGCGAACTGAACGACGGCCGCCTGGAGAACGTCTATCGCCTGCAGATCATGAACACGACCGAGCAGGCGCATCAGTTCACGGTCACCGCGAGCGGCATCGAGGGTCTCGAACTGGTGGCGGTCCAACCGGTGACGGTAGCGGCGGCGAGTGCCATCGTGCTGCCGGTCGCGCTGCGCGTCGACCCGACCAAGACCTCGGCGGGTTCGCACCCGGTGCATTTTTACGTCGAGGACAACGCGGACGCGCGGGTCAAGGCCGACGAGAAATCCGTATTTTACGTACGTTAAAACAGCGAGCCGAACGATGACAACTTTGGGCGACAACCTGCTGGCAAAACCGTGGTACCGCGAGCCGTGGCCGTGGCTGCTAATGGCAGGCCCTGGCATAGTGGTTGTCGCGGGATTCTATACATTGTGGCTTGCAATCGAGTCGGATGACGGTCTGGTGGCCGACGATTATTACAAGCGTGGGTTGGCGATCAACCAGACTCTGTCGCGCGCGACGCGCGCGGAGCAGTTGACACTGGTCGGGCGTGCCGAATTGGGCGTCGACTCCGTACGCCTGACCTTGACCGGCGCCGGCGTGCTGCCTGCAACACTGCGCCTGCGGCTCGTGCATCCGACGCGGGCGGTCGCTGACCAGGTGCTCGAAGTGCGCGCGGTAAACCCCGGCATTTATGCAGGGGCGCTGGCGGCGCCCGTTGCCGGCCGGCGCGTCTTAATGCTGGAAGACATGGCGAATACATGGCGGCTCGCGGGCGAAGCCAGGGACAGCGCAAAATTCATCGAGCTGACGCCGCAGTAAGCCCAAGGCCGAGCGAGTGGCCGGACCAAAGGAGGTGAACATGCAACGCGCGATCTGGGTGCTGTGGCCGTCGTTCATCGTCGGCGGTCTCGCCGAGGCGGCATTCTTTACTTTGTTCGACCCGCTGAATTTGCAACTTGTCGGCGAGCCAGTGAACCTGAGTCGAACGGCGGTCTATACGCTCGGCTTCTTCGCCTTCTGGATGCTCGCGGCGGCCTCGAGCGCCTTCACGTGTTTTTTGCAGCGGCCCGCTGCTGACATCAATAATTTCTGCCCGCTTAAGCCTTGCGCGCGCCCCGCCGGTTGTCCCAAGCGCGAAATGCCAGCAGGGTACTGCGAATAAATTACCCATAGACATACGACAATGCGCCCGCTGTGGCCGATGCCCTAACTAGAACCTCTCTGACGCCGGGATCAGGCAGTTCATCAGGTATTTTCACTGGATCAACACGCAATCCTTGAGAACTGCGGCGGCGGCGAATTGAAGGCTGCAATGACAAAGGCATACACCTGCTTATTGCTGGTTGCGGCGCAAGTTCACGTCGCTTGGCGGCATCGCTCTTAATGCGCTACCCGTCCCATGCGTAGAATCGTTGAATCGCGGCGATGATCAGCGCGGTAGTCAAGCCGAAAATGATCATGCCGTTCGCGCCTCCGAACGAGGACAGCAGTCGCCATTCGCGCGTGAGGACAATATCTCCATATCCGATGGTCGTGAAGCTGGCGGTCGAGAAATAAAGGGCTTCTTCGAGCGTTTCGATGGCGCCCACCAGGCTGCATGAGGAGCACGCGCTGCGGAGTCGAGCGACGTTGATGGAATGGGTATGGCTTGCATGAGCGTATGCCGGGGATTCGGACTTGAATTCTATAGGGTTTGATATGGATCAAACGTGAAATCGGCTGCTGCTAGATAATCGACTCACCGTGCATGACGACAACTGCAAGCGAATGCGCCCGGCGACGACACCAAGGTTGCACGCATGTACTGGGGCTGCGGCACGCCCAACTTCTTCGGAATAGAGCAACTCAACGCTCTGATCACGTGATGGTGTTTGCCGGTTATTTTCGCCGGGATCGCGAGCGCCGCAATTATTCAAGGAGATGACGTGAACGCGCTCTTCGAAATGGCTTTGGGCGCCGCTTTCGTCGGCGGCTTCGCCGGCGGCATACATTGCGTTGGCATGTGCGGGGGCATCGTGCACGCCTTGTGCGCTGCGCCTGGCGCGCGCAATGACGGACCGCGCATGCGTTATCTCGTTGCCTACAACGTTGGTCGCGTCGCGAGTTATATGTGCGCGGGCGCGATTGCCGGAGCCATCGGCGCTGCGGGATTGCTGACGCGCGCAGCACCTGTATTGCAACCCGGCTTTTTTGCGCTGGCGAGTTTAATGCTGGTGACATTAGGGTTATACGTCGCCGGCATGCTGCCGATGTTGGCCAGCATCGAAGCCGCCGGCGGCAAATTATGGCGTGCGATTCAGCCGTGGACGCGGCATTTGTTGCCGGTGAATTCACTGCCGCGCGCGCTCGGCCTTGGCGCGCTGTGGGGCTGGCTGCCGTGCGGCATGGTGTACGCGGTGCTGCTGACGGCGTTGGCGCTGGGCAGTTGGTGGAGAGGCGCCGCGCTGATGCTCGCATTTGGCCTTGGCACCTTGCCGAACCTGTTCGGCATCGGACTAATGTGGAAGCAGGTGAATCGCCTGCGTCGCGCCGGCGCGCTGCGTCGTTTAGCCGGTTGCGCGATTGCTTTGTTCGGCGTCTTGAGCCTGACTGGAATATTGCATACGCCGGGGGGCGCGGGCGATGGGCTGCTGTGCCACGTCATGCCCGGGTTAAGCGCCTGGTTGCCGTAAGTCCCCCCGCGCGCGCAAACGACGTGAAGCAAATACATCCGCTGACCGCCGTCGCGTAGCGCCAAACCTGGTTTTCTGATCTATCTCCCGCGCTGGCAATACCCTGACGGACCTCCACATTTCTGCGCTTTTACGCAGAGACGTCCCGAGCCCCGCCGCAAATTTCGCATTTGTCTTTTTTGTTATGATAGATCGTCGGCAAAATTGTTACGACGCCTCGCGAGGCGAATATTGCGCGCAATATTTCAATGAATATTTGAACCTGACTCCGGTTTTTATTTTCGTTCAGCGGCGAATCCACGTAAGTGAGGAGAAGCATATGGAAGTGAAATCGACTTTGACGGTGATTAACCAGGCGGATTGTCCAGGACGCCGCGGCGTGACCGACGGGCAGACCTACCAGCGCATGATCGGCTGGCCCGAAATTCGCGAGACCGACCGCGTGCGGCTTGGCCGCGCGACTTATCAGCCCGGCACGTACGAGCAATTGCATTGGCATCCGATTGAAGCGTGCTATTACGTGATCTCCGGGCATGCGACCGTGCGCAACTTCGAGGGCAAGGAATTCGATGTGGGCCCAGGCTCGATGATTTACGCGCCGGCCGGCATCGCGGGCGCGCACGAGTGGGAAGTCAAGGAAGCGCTCGAACTGCTCGACATCCGCGCGACGACGGAAACGAATCGCAAAATTCAATACACCGTCGACAAGGAAACCAAGCGCTCGTATATCGATCTCGAAGATCTCGCCTATCGCGACGCGATCAGTTTCAAGTCGCATTACTAAAAAAACGCTTCACTTAATCGCGTATTCTCGAGCAGCAAGTTCGGCGCGATGTGACGCCTGCTCTTCGTTAGTTGAAAGAGGAGAAATCCATGTCTCGCATTTCCCGGCGCTTTTGCGGCCTGCTCGTCATACTCTCATGCTTGCTGGCGGCCAGCCTGGCGCACGCGCAAACCTATCCGACCAAAACTATTCGCATGATCATGCCTTTTCCGCCTGGCGGGCCGACCGACATCGTTGGCCGGCTGGTGGCCGCCAAGCTCGCCGAACAGCTCGGTCAATCGGTGGTTGCCGATAGCCGGCCCGGTGCAAGCGGCAACGTTGGATTGGAAATCGCCGCGAAATCCCCGCCTGACGGGTACACAATCGTGTTGAGTTCGCCGGTGATCGCGTTGAGTCCGCTGCTCTACGGCAAGTTGAACTACGATCCATGGAAAGATCTCGCGCCTATTGCTCTGGTGGGCACAGTGCGCAACGTGTTCGTGATTCACCCCTCGGTGCCGGCAAAAACGCTCAAGGAATTTATTCAGATCGCGCGTCGAAGCCCGGGCAAACTCAATTACGGCTCGGGCGGAATCGGCACCACCACGCATCTCGCGCCGGAGCTTTTAAAGAGTCTCGAAAAGCTCGACATCGTGCATGTGCCGTACAAAGGGTCGGGCCTTGCGCTAATTGGCCTCGCGAGCGGGCAGGTCGACATGGAAGTGCTGGCAGCGCCGGCCGCCCTTGCGCAAATTCAGGCCGGTCGCGTGCGCGCGCTGGCCGTATTGTCGCCGCAACGCCTGCCCGATCTGCCAAACGTGCCGACCGCGCGCGAGCAGGGTTTTCAGAATTTCGACATCAGCGTCTGGTACGGCGTGCTCGCGCCGACCGGCACGCCGCGCGACATTATCAACCGGTTGAATGCGGAGCTTATCAAAGCGGTATCCGCGCCCGACATGAAACCGAGAATGGCACTGGCCGGCGTCGAGCCGCTGACGAGCACGCCGGAAGAGTTCGGCAATTTTATACGGAGCGAGGCTGCACGCTTCGACAAAGTCATCAAGGAAGCGGGCATCAAAGGTGAATGAGGGTTGAGGATTGAGGACTGTGAAAATACGGCAAGCTAAGACTATAAGAACGCGGTCTGCAATTCGAAATCCAGATTATCAGAAATATTCATGAGCAAAAAAGTGAAACGCATCGATGTGCACAGCCACGTGTTGCCACGCGAGCTGATTGAGCTGATCCGCAAAAACCCGCGCGACTATCAAATGCGCGTCGAAGGCGCCGGCGACAGCGAAAAATTTGTGCGCGACGACCAGCATGGCACACCGATCTACGCAGAATTTTTCGACGCCGATGCCAAGATCGATGGCATGGACCGCAAAGGCATCGACATTTCGGTCATCTCGGTGACCCCCGTGGTGTTCTTTTATTGGCTGAGTGCCGACGCCGGACTCGCCGCGTGCCGTGTAATGAACGATGGCATCGCTCGCATGGCGGCCGCGCGCCCCGATCGCTTGCGCGGCATGGCGACCCTGCCGCTGCAGGACGCGGACGCTGCAATCGCGGAACTCGAGCGCGTCGTCAAAGACCACGGGTTTCGCTCGATCGAGCTCGGCTGCCGCGTGCAGGGGCAATTGCTCGCCGACCCGAAATTTCGCCCCGTGTTAAAGCGGGCCCAGGAACTCGGCGTGTTCGTGTTCGCGCATCCGTACATCGTTGGCGACCTGCCGCCGGATCTCGGTTGTTACTATCTCGGCAACACCGCGGCGATGCCGTTCGACACGGCGTTGATGGCCGCGCACCTGATGTTCAGCGGCGCTCTGGACGAACTGCCGGCACTCAAAATGATTCTCGCGCACGGCGGCGGCCATTTGCCGTACCAGATCGGGCGACTCGCGCATGGATACAAGGTGCGCAAGGAGGCGCGGGCGAACACCAAAAACTCTCCGCTGCAGCTGCTGCGCCGCTTCTACTTCGACGCACTGACGCATGACGCCGACGCGCTGCGCTACCTGATCGACAAAGTCGGCGCCGACCGCGTGACGATAGGCACCGATGCGCCGTTCGACATGGCCGAAGACGATCCGCTGGCGATGATAGCCGCGGTACCGGGGCTTACGGCAGAGCAACTCGACCGCATCCATGGTCTGAATGCGCTGGAGTTGCTCGGCGAATCTGCAAAGTCATGAAACCGGAACTCCTTTCGCTCACGCCCGGTTACGGGCCGACGCTGGCTGCGCTTGAACGCGATTACGTGGTGCACAAACTGTGGGAAGCGCGGGACGCGGATGAGTTTATCAAATCGGTTTCGCCTAACGTGCGCGGCGTGGTGACTACGGGACTACTGGGCTGCAGCCGCAATCGTATCGAGGTGCTACCCAAGCTGGAAATCGTCGCCTGCTTCGGCGCCGTGCATGGCTCGGTCGATCTGGCGGCGGCCAAAGAGCGCGGCGTCATTGTCACCAACACTCCCGATTGGACGGCGGAAGCGGTGGCGGACGTGGCCGTGGGATTGCTGATCGCAGTGATGCGCCGGATCGGCGAGGCCGACCGTTTCATACGCGCCGGCAAGTGGCCCGCCGGGGCGTTTCCGATGAGCACGGACCTGCGCGGAAAAACTTGCGGGATCATGGGCTACGGCGGGATCGGCAGCGCGGTGGCGAAGCGCGTTGCGGCGTTCGGCATGTCCGTCTGCTACTTTGGCCCGCGCGAAAAACCGGGTGTCGGCTATCCGTACTATTCCGATCTCATGAAGATGGCGCAGGCGTGCGATTGCCTGATCGTGACCTGCCCGGACACGCCCGCGACGCGCAAATCGGTCGATGCGCACGTTCTCGATGCGCTGGGCCCGCAGGGATTTCTCGTCAATATTGCGCGCGGCGCGATCGTCGACGAAGCGGCGTTGATCAAGGCGCTGAAGGACGGCCGCATCGCGGGCGCGGGACTCGAAGTTTTCTGGGACGAGCCGCGCGTGCCGCCGGAACTCTTCGCGATGGAGCAGGTCGTGCTGGCGCCGCACATCGGCTCATCCACGCGTGAAGTTCGCGAGCATCGCAGCGCGAGCCTGCTCGCGAACCTGCGTGCGCATTTTGCCGGCGCGCCGGTTCCCAACCGCCTCGCGTAGTGTGAAAGCTATTTTGGATTCTTCCCGGAGATTACGATGAATAAACGATCGATAACGCTGTTCGCAATACTGGTTTTTGCAATTCCGGCTGCCTGCGCGCAGGATTATCCGAACAAACCGATCCGGCTGATCGTGCCATTCGCCGCGGGTGGCGGCTCGGATTTCGTCGGGCGGCTGATCGGCCAGAAGCTGACCGATCAGATGGGGCAAACGGTGGTCGTCGACAATCGTCCGGGCGCGGCGTCGCTGCTCGGCACGCAAATCGCCGCGAACGCTGCGCCCGACGGCTATACGCTGCTGCTGGCGGATTCCGGCTTCACAATCAACATCGCGTTCTTCAAGGACCCCAAGTACGACGCGCTGAAGAGCTTCGATCCGGTCTCGGTGGTGGCCGAAGCGCCGTACATCCTGGTCGTGAACCCGACCCTGCCGTATGCCGGCAGCCTGAAGGAATTCATCGCGGCGGCGAAAGCGCAGCCCGGCAAGCTGACGATAGGCTCGGCCGGCAGCGGCAGCGGCACG
>JANXRI010000190.1 GCA_025353085.1 Betaproteobacteria bacterium | reverse complement strand
CGAGGCGCTGCTGCCACTTGGTGTGGTAATCCCACTCGGGGCCCCATGAGATGCAGCATGCGAAGCGGCCGTCCATCGACGCCGCGCGCGGCGCATAGTAGCCGCCGAGGCTCAAGGCCATGATACCGATTCTCTGTGGATCGAATTCGCGACGCGCGGCCAGGTACTCGTAGGCGGCGCCGGCGTGGCGCTCGGTTTCGTGATGCAACGGCAAATTGCGAAAGCGGATCGCTTCGCCATTGCCCGGTCCGTCGAGAATCAGGCATGCAACACCGCGCGCGGCGAGATCCGGAATGCCGCGGAAGTACTGGATCTCCTTGGTGACATCGAAGCCGTCGAGAAACAGCATGACCGGGCCTTGGCCGGTGCGTCCCGCTACCGGATCGGCATGCACGATGATGCCGGGCAGGCTCGTGCCCTCGTATGGTACTTCGACATGCTCGATGCGCGGCCGCGTCACGAGGCCGGCCGCTGTTTTAAACGCCTGCACGCCGCGCATGTACGCGGCCTGACTTTCTGCAGTCTTCGGTTGGGTGAACCGCTCGCCGACATGATAGTAGTGCGCAGCGCGAAAGAGATAAGCCGCGGCGGTCAATGCATGGCCCTTGGCCGCTTCGACATGGCCGATGGTTTCGATGCGCCCGGCTTCACCGGCCCATTCGTCAAACCATGCGATGTCGTCCCCGTCGCGGTCTTTGAGGCGCAGGCCGATGCGATGCACTTCGTCGATTTCAGCGCCTCCCCAGGGCGCGCCGCCAAGTGCAATCAACACGCCGTGCGACCAGCGGTAATTCCCCGGAAAGTATGTAAATGCAAGTTCACCGTCTGGCAAAGGTGAGGCGGGCATGCGTATTCTCCTGGAGAAATGTCAGCGGCACATCAACTGGTGATGGGCATAAGTGATGGTGATGGGTAATGAGTGATGAGTGATTAAGGCAAGAGCGAATCCACCCATTACCCATTACCCATTACCCATCGCCTTCACCAATTAAAGCCTCGGTATGCCCGATTCGATGATGATCTTGCGAAATTTCGCGACGTCGTTTTTTACGATCTCGGCGAATTCCTCCGGTGTGTTCCCAACGACCTGCAGTCCGAGTTGCCGGAAACGGTCGCCGGTCTCGGCAGTTTGCAGCGCCCGCGCAATCGCGCGTTGCGCAGTGCGCACGGACGCAACGGGCGTTTTTGCCGGCGCGAACAGCCCGTTCCAGAATTGAATGTCGAAACCCTGCACGCCCTGTTCGGCGAGCGTCGGCACGTCCGGCAGTATCGGCGAGCGTTGCACGCTGGTGATGCCGTACGCCTTGAGCTTGCCCGATTGCAGATGGGTCAGCGTCGCGAGCGGCGTCAACATCGACAGGTCCGCTTCGCCCGACACCAGTGCTAATTCGGACGGCGCGCTGCCCTTGTAATGTATGTTTGTCATCTTTACCTGCAACTGCGACCACAGCGCATCACCGGCCAATTCGCCAGTCGAGCCTGGAATCGCAACATTCAATTTGCCCGGTTGCTTTTTGGCGTGCGTGACGAGGTCATGGATCGACGCGCCGGGCAAGCGTGCGTTAGCGGCGACCACCATGCCTGTCGTCGAAAATTCGGTGACGGCCACGAAATCGCGCACGGGATCATAGGAAAGTTTTGCGTAGAGCGTGGCGTTGACGGCGTGAGTACCGCTGTTGCCGACGGTGAATGTGTGACCGTCGGGCGGCGATCTGGCTGCGATCTCGGTGGCGACGACGCCGTTATTGCTCGGCCGGTTGTCGACGATGATGGTCTGGCCGAAGGCCGCTGTCAGTGCTGGCGCCAGCAGGCGGATTTGAATATCAGACGGCCCGCCCGCCGCGGACGCGACGAGCACGCGAATCGGCCGCGTCGATGCGCTTTGCGCAAGCGTGTTGTCACTCTCAAATGCGAGCGCCGCCGCGACGATGCATAATGCGCGGGTTGCGGCAGTCATGTGAAAGCAATTTTTCACGCGCCAACTTTAACAGGCGCGCGGGTTGCCGCCTAGCACGCGCGCGGGTTGCCGCGTCATTGTTGACCAAGAAAGAACGAAAAGTCATGTTGCGATGCGCGAAAACGTTAGTCGCACTCATCACCTGGGCGACGCTCAGTGCGTGCTCGGCACTCGGCTTTGTCAATGCAGTGACACCGTCCGATACGTATGTGGGAAAAGAAAATATTGCATACGGTTCAGGCGCGCGCCAGAAGATCGATGTTTACGCCCCGCGCCCAAGTGACGCCGGACTGTCGCCGGTCAACGGCTTGCCGGTCGTGGTGTTTTTCTACGGCGGCACGTGGACAGAGGGCGCGCGGGCCGATTATCGTTTTGTCGGCGAGGCGCTCGCAGCGCGCGGCATTTTAACGATGATCGCGGATTACCGCCTGTATCCGGAGGTTCGCTATCCGGAATTTCTGCAAGACTGCGCGCAGGCTGTGGCGTGGGCTCGGCGGGAGGCGCCCAAATATGGCGGAGACGCCAAGCGCCTCTTTGTCATGGGGCATAGTTCCGGCGCTTACAATGCCGCGATGATTGCGCTCGATGCGCGCTGGCTTAATGCAGCGGGCCTTTCGCCCTCCGCGCTGGCGGGATGGATCGGCCTCGCCGGACCGTATGATTTTTTTCCGATGACAAACGTCGAAGCGCAGCCGGTATTTTTTCACCCGAACTATCCGGCCAATTCGCAGCCGATCGATTTTGCATCCAGGGCCTCGCCGCGCAGTTTTCTTGGTGCGCCGACCGATGACAACGTCGTCAACCCCGAACGCAATACCCGCCAGCTCGCGGAGAAACTGCGCGCGGTGGGCGTACCGGTGACGGTTAAACTTTATCCCCATGCCGGGCATGCGACGCTGATCGGCGCATTCGCGCGTCCCCTGAGAGGGCTCGGCCCGGTGCTCGACGACGTCGTTGCGTTCGTGCACGGCAACGGCGATACGCACTAACAATGGACCAACTTAAAAAAATACTGAAATGGGTGTATGGCGTGCTCTTCACACTCGCCGGCGGGAATCATTTCGTGCACACCGATTTTTACGTCGGCATCATGCCGCCGTATTTGCCGTGGCATCTTGCGCTCGTTTATGTGAGCGGCGCTGCTGAAATGGCATTCGGTATTGCGTTGCTGTTTCCCCGCCTCGAGCGAGTCGCAGCGTGGGGCATGATCGCGCTCATCGTCGCCGTCACGCCGGCTAACGTGCACATGGCTGTGCATGCAGATTTGTATCCGCAATATAGTGCTCTGGCGCTGTGGTTGCGCCTGCCGCTGCAAATTATTTTAGTTGCATGGGCTTACTGGTACACGAAACCGCGCGATCAGTTGCCAAAGCGGACCGTTCATCCCTGAATAAATTAGTCAAATAATCGGTCTGGGTCGCCGTCTACCCTGTGAAGGAAGCTCGATGGAATATCTGTCATCGCAATTATTTGCGCTTGCGGCGGTGGCGGCGTTTGCCGGTGCAGCCTGCGCGCAGCCTGCGCCCTTTCCAATGAAGCCTGTGCGGGTAGTAATTCCGTGGCCGCCGGGCGGCGGCAACGACATCGCGGGGCGCACAGTCATGCAGAAAGTCGCCGAATCCACCG
>JANXRI010000158.1 GCA_025353085.1 Betaproteobacteria bacterium | reverse complement strand
CAAATTTTCATGAAGGAGAGAATCAATGATTGATCTTTACAGCTGGCCGACGCCCAATGGGCACAAAGTGCACATCATGCTGGAGGAGTGTGGATTGGACTATCGCGTTCACGGCGTCAATATCCGTACCGGCGATCAGTTCAAACCCGAATTTCTCAAGATCAGTCCGAACAACCGCATTCCGGCGATCGTTGACAGCGACGGCCCTGATGATAAGCCGCTGTCTTTATTCGAGTCTGGCGCAATCCTGATCTATCTCGCCGGCAAGACCGGCGAATTCCTGCCGCACGACTTGCACGCCCGATACACGGCGCTGCAATGGTTGATGTGGCAAATGGGCGGGGTGGGTCCGATGTTCGGTCAGGCCAATCATTTTCGCGCGTATTCGGTGGACAAAATCCCCTACGCAATTGACCGCTACACTAACGAAGCGAATCGTCTGACCGGCGTCCTGGATAAACGTCTCAGTGAAGCGGCTTATCTCGCCGGCGATGATTACTCGATCGCTGACATGGCCGTTTTCCCGTGGCTGCGAAACGCAGACAAGCGGGGAATCGATCTTCCCCAGTATCCCGACGCGTACCGGTGGTTCGACGCGATCAACGCACGGCCCGCGGTCGTGCGTGCACTCAAGGTGCTAGCGGAAGTTGACAACACCTCCCCGCACGACGACAAGTCACGCGATATTTTATTCGGCAAGAGTCAGTTCGCCCGTCGTTGAGGGGTTCCCTCGCCAGCCATTCGTGACCACAACGGCAGGCTGGAAGCATTGGCGCTAGAAGTCATGGCGCGTGCACATTTATTGTGCAGAGCTTGTAAGCGCCGTGGGATTTATCCGACGAAAAGTTCGGCTAAATGCCCACAGACATTTTATAAATACCGCATAAACATATGTTTCTAAACACGTTTTTATTTTTGACCAAGGCTCCCAGTAGCGCTGTAAACGAACGCTGATTTGGAGTAGAATTTTCGTCCTTTCTCGCCTCTTCAGACACGGGTGAATTTAAGGAAAACCTTCTGGTTGCCTGAGTCGCCAGATCGCAAAACAGGAGAAGCACAGCAATGAAGCAAGTCGCCGCCGCCGCCCGTATTCCGGAGACGCTCGACGCTCCCGACTACGTACAGCACTCAAAACTCAAGGCGTGGGTGCGCGAAATAGCGGAACTGACCAAGCCTGACGATATTTACTGGTGCGATGGTTCGCAGGCCGAATACGATCGCCTGTGCGACGAAATGGTTCGGAGTGGCACGTTGGTTCGCCTGAATGCCGAAAAACGTCCAAATTCGTTTCTCGCTCGATCGGATCCCGACGATGTCGCGCGGATGGAAGACCGCACTTTTGTGTGCAGCAAAACACAAGACGAAGCGGGCCCTAATAACAACTGGATAGCGCCGGCCGAGATGAAGTCGACGCTGAACAAGTTGTTTGATGGCTGTATGCGCGGCCGCACGATGTATGTAATTCCGTTCAGCATGGGCCCGTTGGGTTCGCATATCTCCCATGTTGGCGTTGAGTTGACCGATTCACCTTATGTGGTTGCCAGCATGCGCATCATGACGCGCATGGGCCGGGACGCGCTTGACGTATTGGGCGCCGGCGAATTCTTCGTGCCCTGCGTGCACTCGGTCGGCATGCCGCTGGCGCGGGGGCAGAAAGACGTGCCGTGGCCCAGCAACAAAAAAGAAAAGTGGATCGTTCATTTCCCAGCAGAAAAATCGATCTGGTCTTTCGGTAGCGGCTACGGCGGCAACGCGCTGCTCGGAAAGAAATGTTTCGCTTTGCGAATCGCCTCGATCATGGCGCGCGAGCAGGGCTGGCTCGCCGAACATATGTTGATCCTCGGCATTCAGCCGCCGGAAGGCGAGAAGCAATACATTGCGGCGGCCTTCCCGAGCGCTTGCGGTAAAACCAATCTCGCCATGCTGATTCCGCCCGCTGCCCTCAACGGCTGGAAGGTGACGACGATCGGCGAAGACATCGCCTGGATCAAACCCGGCACGGACGGGCGCCTGTACGCAATCAATCCCGAAGCCGGCGCGTTTGGCGTTGCTCCGGGTACCTCGGAAGACACCAATCCCAATTGCCTCGCGGCGCTGGGATCCAACGTGATTTACACCAACGTGGCGATGACGCAAGACGGCGACGTGTGGTGGGAAGGCATGACCAAAACGCCGCCTGCCAAGTTGATTGACTGGCAGGGCCGTGAATGGACACCCGACAGCGGTCGCAAGGCAGCGCATCCGAACGCGCGATTCACGGTGCACTCTTCGCAGATTCCGTGCGCTGACCCGGATTGGGAAAACCCGAATGGCGTGCCGATCTCGGCGTTTCTGTTCGGCGGGCGCCGCAGCACGACAGTGCCGCTGGTAACTGAAGCGAAAGACTGGACGAGCGGCGTGTATCTGGCAGCAACCATGGCCTCTGAAACGACTGCCGCGATGACCGGTGCCCAAGGCGTCGTTCGCCGCGATCCGTTTGCGATGCTGCCGTTTTGCGGGTATCACTTCGGCGATTACTTCAAGCATTGGCTCGAAATAGGCGCGAAGCTGTCAAAACCGCCCAAAGTTTTCGGCGTCAACTGGTTCAGGCTTGATGAAAACGGCAAATTCCTGTGGCCAGGCTATGGCGAGAACATGCGGGTGTTGAAATGGATTGTCGAGCGTTGCCTCGGCCGTGCCAATGCGGTGGATACCCCGCTGGGACGTGCACCCAACTACGAAGATCTCGATCTGGCCGGCATGAAGGACATGAGCCCGGAGCGATTCGGCAAACTAATGTCACTCGACGCCGATCTCTGGCGTAAGGAACTGCAGGATCACGACACGTTGTTCAAGGATCTGAAGGACAAGTTGCCCGGTGCATTGC
>JANXRI010000152.1 GCA_025353085.1 Betaproteobacteria bacterium | reverse complement strand
AGGCCCCGTTGCTACGGCTGTTCCCTCGCTGACGGCACCGATAGTCAGGTTGGTGCTTTGCGCCACGGTTGCCGGTGATACCGTTAACGTAATGGTCTGAGTCGACGTGCTGTACGCGATCGTCGGACTAATGCCGCCCGGGGTCAAAGTTGGATTGCTGACCGTGATGTTGACCAGGCGGGTCGGCGTGGTTCCGCCGCCGCCGGTGCCTACGACCCGGAACGAGTCGACGTTAGCACCGCAAGCCCCGGCACCCGCCGCGGGTGCGTGATTGTAGGTAACGTTGAAAGAACTGGCAGAACCGGTAGTTAAGGTGCCGCTCGTTGCGCCACCGTTGCCGCCACCGAAGGGCGCGGTCGTAGTGACCAGCGGTAACGAGACGCCGTTGCCGGGGCTGATAAATAGCCCGGTAATCGGAAATGCCCCGGAGCTACCGCCATACGCCACCGTCCTTGGTTGCGCGGTCAAGCCAAAAGTCGTTTGTAGGTCTGTAACAGTGGTGGCGTTACCTGCGACCATGCCGTGGCGGGTGTTCGCACTGCCAATAAAAGTCAGCCCCGTCGCAGCGTCCGCACCGATTGCGCCGGTATTCAGGGGAGCGGCGTTGACACGCGCATTTGAAGCTGAATGGCAACCACTGCAAGCGGGGACAAATTGTGCAAAAGTATGTGGTGAACCCAGGAGACTTCCTGCCAGTGCTAGGCCGATCGCGCAGGTGGTTAGTGCACCCCGCGCTTGGCTGATAATGCTTTTGCAGGATGCGGAACAGCGGCGGGCGTGTCGTGGGTGAAGAGGGCGGCTTAAAATACTGGCTGATCGAGCGACGTCATCGAATGTCGATTCAACTGCACGCAGACATCCCAATGCGATGTTGAATGCGCGCGTGGCCCATTGTTCTTTTTTGGTAGTCCTGAGCGACCTGTACATTGGCCTCCCTAGGCCGGTATTTTTTTAAAAACCTGCTTGAATTGTATAGGTAAGCCTCAGGCGGCGGTTGCCCGATTGACGATTTGTTGCTCACACGCAACAAAAGCAAACTCGATCGCACGCCGACCTTGCGTCGCGGCGTCTAAGGCGGAAGGATAAAGCGACATCTGAACAATGAAACGCGACAAAAGTCGCGTCCGCATCAAGCGGAGTTGCTTTACCGCCTAAAAATAAGTCGCCTTCGAGCCCGGTGGTGGCGAGTAACGGAAGGTGCCGCGTTTCAATATCGCGTCTTTGCCGCCGACCTCAGCGATTTTCGCCGACTGCTCTGACTTCGCGATCATGTCGACCGCGTCGGGATCGGCCACTTTGCGCAGCGCTGTTTCGCATTCCCTGACGATCGCAGCAGCAGCCGGATCGCGGCCGAGATCTTTGCGCTCTTGCGGATCGGCGGCGAGATCGAACAGCATTGGCGGTAAACCGGCGTAGTGAATGTATTTATATTTGCCGTGGCGGATCATATAGGCACCCGTGATCGCGCCGGCGGCGTGGTACTCGGACAAAATCGTGCGTTGCGGAACGAAACCCTGCGCGATATCGATCAGCGAATGGCCCGGCAGTTGCGCGTCGCTAGCGTCTACCTTCGCACCCGCGCCTTCAACGAGCGTCTGGAACGCGTCGGCGAGCATTACGGGCACATCGCATACGTTGCCTTGCGGCACTTCGGGCCCGGCAAGAATCATCGGGATGCCGGCGGACTCTTCATACATCGTCGATTTGCCCCACATGCCGCGCGTGCCGAGATTGTCGCCGTGGTCGGATGAATAAAGCACCCGCGTGTTCGCCGCGAGCCCGGTCGTCTCAAGCGTCGACAAAATCTTGCCGATGTTGTCATCAAGAAAAGAGGTGAGTCCGAAGTAGGCCGCAATTGCGCGGCGCACCATCGGCGCATCAAACGGCTCGTCGAAGCACTGGCACAGCCGCATTGCATCAGTAAACGGATGGCGCGGGCGCTCAGCTTTGTCGTACATAAGCGGCCATGGCACGTCTTTTTCGGGATACATATTGAAGAACTGCGGTGGCGCGATTAATGGAAAGTGTGGCGACACGAAGCCGACGTACAGCACCCATGGTTTGGTTTTGTATTTGGGCGCTTCGTGTTCGAGCCAGCGCTGCGTACTCGCCGCGATGTCGCGATCGTACTGCGTATATTCAGATTCGCCCGGACCCGCTTCAGGGCCCAGCTTTTTCGAGCCCTGGCGCACGGGTAATTCGTCGCGGATGAGTCCGAGCAAATCGCCAACGCCGTTGACGATATGCATCGGCAGGATTTCTTCGTCGAAGCCGTTGCGTTTGGGGGCGCAGTCCTGGTAATGCAGTTTGCCGATCGAGGTGACGCGATGGCCTTGCGCCATCAGCCGGTGGCCCCAGGTCGGCGGCTCACCGTCGTAAGCAATCGCGTTGTCCCAGCAATGATGCTTGTGTACATACTGGCCGGTCGCGAACGAGGCACGGGCCGGTACGCAAATCGGACAATTCGTGTACGCCGAGGTGAAGCGTGTGCCGCGTGCCGCGAGCTTGTCGAGATTGGGCGTCTTGATTTGCGGATGACCGTAGCAGCCGGTCACGCGCTTATTGTGCTCGTCGGAAAGAATAACGATAAGGTTCGTCGCTTTCAAAGCATGCTCCAATAACTCCAAAAAAGGCGGCCACAGAGAACGACCAAAAAAAACAGGGATAGATTGGGAAGTTTTTTCTGTAGCCCTCGAGGGGATATCTAAAAGGAATGTCCTCTGTGTTTTCTGTGGCTGATTTTATTTGTATTTCTTTTGCAGAATCTCTGCGAGCGGCATGCCGTTGTCGATATCGGCTTTGCGCCTGGTATCGGCGCCGTCAATCTTGCGCGAGACGGCGAGCACGTCGGCCGCGCGCGCATACGGGACGAACGCGATACCGGCTTCGTCGGCACACACCAGGTCACCGGGCCGCACTGCGATGCCGGCGATTTGCACGGCGCCGTTCACTTCAACCGTCTGCATGCGCCACTTGCCGGTGATCGGCGTGAAGCCTTTGCACCACACCGGCCATCCCATCTGCCGATACTGGTCGGGATCGCGCAAAGTGCCGTCGACGATTGCGCCAATGCAGCCTTCGCGCCGGCTGATCGTTGCGGACTGTCCGCCCATATTGGAGCAGCCCATCACGCCCTCCATCACGAGCACGTCGCCCGGCGTCGCTAAATTGTGCGCTTCGGTTTCACCCTGGCCGCTCGTTTTGTCGTGCGCGGCTTTATGAATTTGCGTCGAGTGGCGGATATTGCGCACCGTAAGCGCGGGTCCCACGATGCGCTTGCCGCTGTTCACCGGCGGCATTTGATAAGCGGGAATCACCCCGACGATGCCAAGCTCGTCGAATGCATCAGAAATGGTGCCGGTCAGATCGACGAGCGCTGTGAAGCCCTCGATGATGTCCGCCGGCAGACGCGGTAATTCGGTAAGGCGTATCGCGTCGCCCGGCAGCTTACCGAGTGTTTTTCTGTCAGCCATGAGGGGCAATCACTGGTTCGGAATGACCTTTGATTGTAGGTGCTGCGTCAACCTTGCGTCAATTTGCCGCATTCGTTATCGTGCGGGGCTTCACCTCCTTATTAGAAGAATATCCCATGGCGACGAAAAAACGCGGCATGCGGCGCGGGCTTACGGCGTACGGCGACGAGGAGTTTTCGCTGTTCCTGCGCAAGGCTTTCATCAAAGCGATGGGTTATACGGACGACGCACTCGAGCGCCCGATCATCGGCATCACCAACACTTTCAGCGGATTCAACGCGTGCCATCGCAATGTGCCGGAGCTGATCGAGGCAGTGAAGCGCGGCGTAATGTTCGCGGGCGGACTGCCGGTCGAATTTCCGGTGATCACGCTGCATGAGTCGTTCGCGTTTCCGACCAGCATGTACTTGCGCAACATGATGGCGATGGATACTGAAGAAATGATCCGCGCGCAACCAGTCGACGCGACGGTGTTGATCGGCGGCTGCGACAAGACGGTGCCGGCATTGTTGATGGGCGCGGCGAGCGCGAATGTGCCGGCGATCATGCTCGTGACGGGCCCGATGCTCACGGGCAATCATCGTGGCGAGCGGTTGGGCGCGTGCACCGACTGCCGGCGTTTCTGGGCGCGCTTTCGCGCCGGCGAAATCGATCAGCAGGAGATCAACGAGGTCAACGAGAAGTTAGCACCCACCGCGGGCACCTGCATGGTGATGGGCACCGCGAGCACGATGGCATTGTGCACCGAAGCGATGGGCATGATGTTGCCCGGCGGTGCGGCGATACCCGCGGTGATGGCGGACCGCATCCGCAACGCCGAGGC
>JANXRI010000150.1 GCA_025353085.1 Betaproteobacteria bacterium | reverse complement strand
TTCTCTATAAAGTGGATGGCCTTGTCAGTCTGGATCACGGTGACTTCATGCGAACCGGACATGCGCGTATAAATTGCGCGTGCTTTCGCCCGCTTGACGTCGACATTCTGGAAATGCACGAGCGAGTCGGCCTTGCCTTCGACCATGATCGGGCCGCCGGTTGCCGGGTCCGTTTCATACGCTTTATAAAACGCACAATGCACGTACCGCGATTGGGCGAGCCAAGTGAAATCGGTTTCACCGGCGGGCACGCTGCCTGTCACGCTGAGCAATCCCGCAAACAATGCAAAAGTGGAAAACCGCCTGCAATTCATCGATCAACTCCAACGAAAATATCGAGACCCGATGGCAAAAGAGTGTGCCGGTTTGCACCAGCAGTGTCCACTGGCTTGACACCAGTATGCGTGCTGGCTACCCTCGGCACGCCGTTAAACACAGCCATGCATTGTCAATTTCCTAACGGCACTACTTCACCGCATCACAATCTGTTGGATGCAGAAGGTTATATAAAGTTCATGGGCTACACCGCAGTCGAAAAAGTTCTCGCCCGCGCGTGTTCGCGCAGCGCTGTTGCAGCCGGCGATGTCGTGCAACCCGATCCCGACTTCATCATGGTGCACGACGGCGTGGTGCGTGGCGCCAAGCGCGAACTCGATGCAATCGGCATCGACCGCCTTGCCGCACCGGACAAGGTCGTGATGGTGACTGACCACGAAGTAATATACGGCAGCGCGCGCGCCGCTGAAATGGGCGCTTTTAACCGGAGCGCCGCCAAAGCCTGGGGCGTCAAAAATTTTTTCGACGTCGGCCGCGGCGGCCACGGCCATATATTCCCGATGGAAACGGGCCTGCTCCTGCCGGGCATGTTTTACTTCGACAACGACCGCCATGCGACCAATGCGGGCGCGATCGGCGCGTTCGGCTTTCGCATGGGAATGGAAATCAGCCGCGTGCTCGCGACCGGCACGAACTGGGTGACCGTGCCAAAGTCCGTGCGGCTGACGCTCAAGGGGCGGCTAGCGCGCGGCGTCTACGGCCGCGATCTCGGCCTGCACATTGCGCGGCTATTGCACGACGGCGGGCTCGATTTCGAGCTCGATTACCGCGTGCTCGAATACGCGGGCGATCTCGACCAGTTCGACCTGGCCACTCGCGCGGCTCTGTGCAGTTCACCCACCGAGATGCGCGCGTACGGCGTGTTTTTTCCGCCATCCGAACACATCCTCGCCTTCGCGCGCGAGCGTGCGCAGCGCTCGTTCACACCCGCTTATCCGGACGCCGACGCACACTACGAAAGCGCGGCGACGCTGGATATCAGCGAACTCAAGCCGCAGATCGCTTTGCCGGGCGGCGTGCACCGCGCGGTCGACATCGACGAAATCGCCGGGCAGGCAGTCGATCACGCATTCATCGGCTCGTGCGGCTCCGGCATGTATGAAGACTTCGCGATTGCCGCCAACATTCTAAGAGACAAATACATTGCGCCTGGCGTGCGCATGTTCATCGCACCCGGCTCCGAGCAATCGACGAAACGGCTCGCCGCCGACGGTCTGTTGAATATCTTCATCGAAGCCGGGGCGATTCTTTTGCCGGCCGGTTGCGGACCTTGCAACGATGCAGTGGTGGGCCCGCTGCACAACGGCGAAGTTTCGAGTTCTACGGCGGCCAACAACAATGCCGGACGCTTCGGCGCCAAAGACGCGCAGCTCTACCTCGGCAGTCCGGCCACGGTGGCCGCGTCGGCCGTTGCCGGGAGAATTACCGATCCGCGCGACGTGCTAACGACCTGACGCCTGCACGCCGGATTCGCCCCGTTTTGCGCAGCACGCAGATACAATTCCCGAGCCGTTCCGTCGCGAAAACGCGAACCGAGCGCGATGGTTTGCTTCGCGGCGAGGATCGGTGCGTATCGCGTAGCGTTTATAAAATGACGCGGGCATTAAGCGTTTTTTTGCACGCTCTTTGCCGCCGTAACACGAGCATAGCGCCAAAGCAAAAAAACCCACCGATACGCCACTAAGTATTCGCCCGGCTGCGGCTTTTTGCGGCTTCTTTAGTCATCTCGATTGCCGGGATCCACGCTGCAACGATATGATCCTGAAAAATTTTTCAAGCCACCACTGGTTTTGTTATACAGACAGTTTCCAGGTTATCCAGCAAAACTGCTGCTTTTTCCGGTAATTTAGTAAGCTCATTTACTTGGCTAACCAAGGTAAGCATATGATGCCAAAATCTTTATTTGTGAGCGCAGTTATCTTGTTATACGGACGAGCGCCGATGTTATCCAGCAATCCTGTCGCCCCAAATTACAGTTCGGCTCTCATAGAGCACCGAGAAGTCGTTGTCCTTGACAGGCGTATTTATTGTAGCTACAGTAATAAATGCGATTCGAGTTCGATCCAGCCAAAGACAGAGCGAACCAAGCAAAGCACGGCGTCTCCCTGGTCTTGGCAGTTGAGCTCGATTGGGAAGCAGCGTTAGTCTGGGTCGACGGACGGTTCGAATACAGCGAGACACGTATGATCGCGCTCGCGCCGAAAACCGGGATCCTGTACTACGTTGCCTTTGTTGATCGAGGCGAGGTACGAAGGATCATCAGTTTGCGCCGCGCCAATCGTCGTGAGGTGAAACACTATGTCCAGCGCCCCTAAGCGTCCTTCTGTGCAAATACCCACCACCGAAGAAGACCGAACCATTACCGCGGCGGCGAAAGCCGATCCCGACGCTCTCCCGCTTACGTCAAAACAACTGAAGGCCATGGTGCCCATGCGAGCGCTACGCGGGCGCCCGAAATCCGAGAACAAGAAACTGCTCGTTTCGGTTCGCTACAGCCCCGAGGTCGTTGCATACTTCAAGTCCACGGGCGACGGTTGGCAATCGCGAATGGATGGTGTGCTTCGGAAATATGTGGAGCGACATTCCCGCAGGGCATGACAATGAGCCCGAACCATTCGTTGCAGCCGACCGCCCGCGGCGGCGGCTGAACGTCACGTTAAGCACCGGCAGCCATTCAACGCCTCGGAGAAACCTGTGAAACGAACTCTTCTATTGACGGTCGTCATTGTCTTAGGAATCGTGGCGCCCACTCTTCGCGCGCAGCAACCTCAAGAAAACGTAACCCGCCTCATCCTGTTGGGGACCGCCGGCGGTCCATCGATTAAGAAGGCCCGAGCTCAACCGTCCAATGCCCTGGTCGTCAATGGCAACGTGTACATCATTGATGCGGGAAATGGAGTCAGTCGCCAAATGGCGCTTGCTGGTGTTTCGGCGCGAGCGCTACGAGCGGTCTTCATTACCCACAACCACTCGGACCACAGCGCAGACTACGGCACTTTGCTCCTGCGGGCTTGGTCGAGCGGTCTGAAGACGCCTGTGGATACCTACGGGCCGCCGCCCCTCGATAAGATGACCCGGTCTTACTTCGAGTACATGAACTGGGATATTCAACTTCGCATAAAGGATGAAGACTTCCCCCCGCTTGTCAACCTTGTTCGGGTACACGAGATTAAGAGCGAAGGCGTCATCTACCAGGATGAGAATATCAAGGTTACCGCGGCCGAAGTGCCACATGGTGCGGCCAAACCTTCGTATGCGTTCCGCTTCGATACTGCTCAACGCTCCTTCGTCTTTTCCGGTGACACATCGCGCAGCGAGAATCTCATCAAGCTGGCGAAAGGTGCGGACGTCCTCGTGCATGAAATCGTGAACATTCATGGCGTCGACGCATTAGTGCGAGCCACCGATCCGGGCAACGAGGCCCGCAAGCGACACATTATTGAAGCTCATACCCCGATCGAAGAGGTTGGAAAAGTAGCTACTGAAGCCGGCGTCAAGAAGCTTGTGTTGACCCACTTTGTGCCGACTGGCCTGCCCGCTTTCGACAAACCCGAACTCTGGATCGAAGGTGTGCGAAAGTACTACGCGGGTGAAGTGATTGTGGGAGAGGATCTCCTCGAGGTGCGATGAGTGACGGCCTAACCAGTCATTCCATCGGACGGCCTTCGGCCGCCGCTGAGCTCCGGCGTTGGGCCACAAGGAGGAATCATCCGTGATCAATAAACTTGCCGTAGGAATCAGCTTGTCCATAGCGGCGCTTACTTTGTCTTCATGCGCCAGCATTCAAGGTGGTGCCACATACACGCCAGCTCAACTTCGGAGCATGGTTCAAAACGGAAACTACCCCAAGCAAGGCAGCCCCAGCACAAAAAATGAGAGTATTGGCTATTCCGCTTGTGTCGCAAAAATCGAATCGGTCGTTGCTTCTGTCAGCCCAAACTACCCTTCGCGAACTATCGTCAATACAAGAATCATGCGAATGGAAAAACTATGGACTAACGATGCGGCGATGACATTGACTTGTAGCGCTGCCGACAACAAATTGGTAATTACAAGCGCACAGTATGAATAGCGGAATGCTCAAC
>JANXRI010000076.1 GCA_025353085.1 Betaproteobacteria bacterium | reverse complement strand
GAACAGCGTGGTGCCTTTGCGGGTCTTCAACTCGACCGGCATGATCTGGTCTTTGAAATAGCCTTTGTCGATTGCGTTGACCGCGCGCCGGTGGCTTTCGACCGCGAACTCGTCTTGTTGCTCGCGCGAAATTTTCCATTGTGCCGCGATGTTTTCGGCGGTGATCCCCATGTGCACGGCATCGAACGGATCCGTCAGCGCGCCAACCATCATGTCGACGACGCCGCCGTCATTCATGCGCTGGCCCCAGCGCAAGGTCGGCATCAAATAGCCGCCGCGGCTCATTGATTCAACGCCGGCGCCCACGGCAACATCGACATCGCCGAGCTTGATCATTTGCGCGGCGCTCACGATCGCCTGCAGGCCGCTGCCGCAGAGGCGATTGACGGTGAGCGCAGTCGTTTCCTGCGGTAGCCCGGCTTTGATAGAGGCGACGCGCGACACATACATATCCTTGGCTTCAGTGTGTATGACGTTGCCGAGCACCATCGTGCCGACTGCTTTCGGATCGACCTTGGCGCGCTTCACCGCTTCGCGAATTATCTGGCCCGCAAGTTCGGTCGGAGACAGGTCTTTTAGCGCGCCGCCATAATCGCCGATAGCCGTGCGGACGCCGCTCAATACGACAACTTCACGTTCGTTGCTCATGGTGCTTCTCCTTGGACGATTGATTGCTCTGCAGCTGGCCCGGACGGGCAGATAGAACAAGTGGGAGCCATAATTTTACGCCCGCACCCGCAGAGTGTCGAGATTCGGGCTGGCCGCAGTTTACTGGTTGCGATGGCCGCAGATGCCGGTCAGTGGCGCGTCGCTTGCGCGACCTCGACGCGCGCCGCGAACAATGCCGCCGTCTCGAGGGCGTCGAAAACATAACGCTGATTGCAGAATTCACAGCTGACTTCCACTTCGCCGCGCTCCGCGATGATGCCGTCGACCTCGGTGCGCCCGAGCATGTGCAGCATCGAGGTCACGCGTTCGCGTGAACACGTGCACCGAAACCGGACCGGCCGCGGCTTGAACACTCGGATGTCTTCCGCCGAATATAACCGCCGGAGCAATTCAGGCGCATCGTGCATGGCAAGTTCGTGCGGCTTGAGCGAGGCCGCGAGCAGCGTCGCGCGCTGCCATGCGTCGGCGTCGCTGCCGTCGGCGGCGGGCAGTTTTTGCAGCAGCAAGCCGGCCGCGCGCTCATTGAGCGTGGTAAGCCACAGCCGCGTGTCGATCTGTTCTGAGCGCAACATGTACTGCTCGAGCGCCGCGGCGACATTCGCGCCCTCGAGCGCGACCACACCTTGATAACCCGGCGCGCCTTGGCCCGCGTCGAGCGTGATCGCAAATCTGCCGGCGCCGATCAGCGTGGCGAGATCGCCGCTCGCCGGCACCTCTGACCACTTGGCGGTCGCGCGCATATGATGGTCGCTCGTGCACTCGACGACCAGCAGCTTCACCGGGCCGTTACCCTGTATTTGCATGATCAGCGTGCCGCCAAATTTAAGCGTCGCAATCAGCAGCGCGGCGGCGGCCATCATGTCACCGAGCAATCCACGCACGGCGGGCGGGTAGTCATGGCGTTCGAGCACCGCGCGCCAGGTTGCGTCGAGATGCACGATCTCGCCGCGCACCGGCGCGTGTTCGAACATGAAGCGCTGAATGGTGTCGGACATGCGGGAATTATAAGACAGCGACCACGCGCGATAATTTGTTGCGCGGCGCAAAAAACCGCGCGGCCCCGGATATGCAGCGTCGTAGCTGGTCGTTTGCTGTTAACGCGCGCCAGGCTTTTTGGTGAGCGCATAGAGCCGGTAGCGTTCGAGCTTGTCACCCGGACGCGCGCCTTCCCACACTTTGCGCCATGGTCCGAGCGGCACGTGTTCTTCACTCGCCACGCCTTGCACGAGCATGACGTCGCAGTCGCTCCTTTTGCGGGCGGGCACATCGACGCGCCACGTGACGATATTGGCGAAGTAGTGGAGCATCGCACGCTGCGGCTCGCCCAGATTCAGGCTCGAGATGCACCGGTACTTCGGCGGCAGCGTTGTTTGCATGTCCGCGATCATCGCGCGATAACTTTTACCGGCGTCTATCCAGCCGACGAACAATATGGCGAGCAAGCCCCAGATCATGGCCATGGTGGCGGCCCACGTAATCAACGGGCGCTCGCGGTTTCTTTTCAGGTGTGCGAGCAGCGCGATCCAACCGATGGTGTAAAGCGCGCCTAAGACGAACGGCAACCAGCGGAATCCCGTTGCGTAGCCCGGCTGGAGGTCGAGTAAATGTTCATGCAGCTTGGGCGGCAGACTCAGTTCGAGCGCAGACCAGTAAAACCATGCCGTCAACAGGAATACGCCGCCGCCCATGACACCGAACCAGTAGATGAGATTGGCCGCGCCTCGCCGCAATGTGTCGGTTGCCGGCGTCGCGAGCAGAGCCAGCGGCAGCACGAGCGGCAACGCATAGAGTTCGCGTGCGTCGGCGGAGATGCTCAACACCGTGAAGATGACCGCGAACGCCGTCAGCGGCAGCGCATACGGTGGCGTCGCCAGGTCGTTCAGCCGAGTGCGCCACAACGCCCACGCCGCGAGCGGCAGCGCGGGCAGCGCATACCACGGCAGGATGCGTAAATAATGGGCCGTGTCGGCGGGCGGGCCGATTTCATTAGTACCGAGAAAGCGTCCGAAGTTGTTCGTCATCAACCACTCGTTAAAAAGTGCGGGCGACTGGTGGTACAGCGCGAGCGGCCAGATCGACAGCCACGGCGCACTCGCGAGCGCGGCGACGCCGAGACAGATTGCATACTTGCGCGTCCGCCAGGCCGGAAAGAGCGGCAGCAGAATCGCGATGATGCCGAACACACCGGGCGCTAACAGGCCTTTCGACATGAAGCCGATGCCCACGCCGGTGCCGAGCCAGAAACCGCCGGGCGCCGGACGCCGCAGCGCTAACGCGAACCCGTACAACCCGGCGGCGCATCCCGTCAGTAGAGAGATATCGGTGATCAATTGATGACTGCGGATCAGGATCCCCAGGCAGCCCATCAGAATCAGCGCCGCGAGTCTGCCGCGATTGGCTCCATAGAGCTCGCGCGCCGCGCCGGCGACGAACGCGAAGCTAAGCGCCATATAGAGCCCGGTGGTCAGTCGTGCTGCATCGTGCGGGGCAAACGGCGGTGAGAGTAACGAGGCGATCGCCGCGGCGCTCCAGTAAAAGAGCGGCGGCTTTTCCATGAACGGCTCTTGCGCGAGCATCGGCACGATCCAGTCGCTGCCGTGCAGAACGCTGTAAATAAGGCCGAAGGTATACGCTTCGTCAGGTTTCCACGGATCGTGGCCGATGAGGCCGGGCAGTATCCACGCCGCGGTGAGTAGCCACACCAACGCGAGCGGGATTGCAGGCTGCTCGTCACTGGGGGCGGCGCTAAATGGCATCGTCGGCTCGGGCTCTTGTTGTCATGGTTAAAACAGCCGGCAGTTTACGCGAGCTGACGCTGGTATATGTTTTCCAATATGCGCAGCGGCGCGTAGCGCTCGTCGAGCATGGCCGGGACGGGCAGATAAAACGTCTGTTCGAGCAGGAATTGGCCGGCCAACGCCGAGTGCATAACGCGATCGGTGAAAACCATCCACGTCGACTGCGCGGGAAACTCGACATGAGTCCGTGGCGAAGCGCGCTGATAATCGTCATCCCGCTTGGCCGTATCGTGCAGGCTCAGCATGATGTGGTCGTAGGGGCTGCGCCTGCCCTTGGTGATATGCAGTTTTTCGAGCAGCCACGCGCTCCCGGGCGTTGGTGGCGGCACCCGGCGCGCGAAGCGTTGCGCCATCGCATCGAACGGCTCGCCGATTTCCCACACGCGCGGCGCGCCGTCCGGGTTCACGTTGCTGAACACGCGCAGTATGCGCAGGCCCTGGTTGGGCCGCGAAGCAAACGTATCGACATGCAGCCGGGTGTCGTCCTTTTTACGCGAGGTTTCACGCCCGCGCGTTTCAACTGGCCGGAAACTCGCGAGGCCGTAACTCATCTTGTCCTGGTAGTGCGGACACACATTCGTCACCAACGCCCGCGCGTGCTGCGAAAAGCGCGCCATCATTTCGACGAGTTGCGCGCGATCGTGGCTCGTCGCCGACGTATGCGCGATGTGCGCCCGGCGCGGATCGTAGCTCACATTTTTTGCCGTGCCCTCGAGCCAGCGCGGTGACAGAAAGCGGCGCTCGCTCGCCGCCAGCGCGAAGTCGAGCCGCGGCAAAAACAGGACGCTGCCGCGTTCAAGTTCCAGCGTGGCAGCCGCGGCTGCGGCAGATTCCAAAGGTGTATCCCAGCGCGCGATTTCGAGAGTCGAAACGGGATTGGTCATTCGATGAACTTTAGCGTTTGTTCCGCCGTCCGGTTACTAAGCTGTCGACCGATTGATAAAAAAGTAATTCGCCACGTCATCTCGTAATTTTAACGGTTGAGTCGTCAAAGGACTACTGGCACGCCCAATTCGAGTGCGTGTCGCACTATTAATGTGCAATCGGCTGTGCGCTGGCCACCCGCTCCGCTTATTCCGGCTGCATATCCAAATACGATTCGGCAATGAAATCAGACCGCTGAAAGCTCGCCGTCAATTCGGATGAGCACTGGTATGCATTCTGCTGATAGCAGTGGGTCAGTTAAGGAGGTCCTGATGTATGGCTTCAAGAACCCGTATGAATTCAACATTAAACTGTCCGGCGGCATGAAGCAGCGAGCCGGCATCGCGCGCGCGTTCTCGATCGAGCCCAAGATGCTGCTGCTCGACGAGCCGTTCGGCGCGCTCGACGCGCTGACGCGCGGCGTGATCCAGGACAAGCTGCTGAAAATCTGCGCGGCGACCCACCAGACCGTGTTCATGATCACGCATGACGTCGATGAAGCTATCCTGCTCGCCGACAAAATTATGCTGATGTCGAACGGCCCGGACGCGCGCACTGCGGAAATAGTCGTCAACCCGCTGCCGCGCGACCGCAGACGCAACACCATCCACAAGGATCCGCAGTACTACCCGATTCGCAATCATCTCGTTGATTTTCTGGTCAGCCGGTCGAAAGAATTTACCGAGCGCCCGCCCGCGAACTACGATCCGCGCCATCCGCCGCTGGTCACCCCGGGGCTGGCGGCCGCGGCGCCGGTGACACCCGTGTCGCTGGTTTCGTCGCGCGCAGCAGCCAAGCCTGTGGTCGTCGGCATGCAACGCTAACCCAATTTAACCAGGAGTAAGAAATGCAAATCATGAAACGCACCGACGTTACCGAAATGGTGGTGATGGCCAGAATCAAAAAAGGGTTGTCGTGGACGAAGATTGCAAAAGCCATCGGCCAGAGCAAGGAATGGACGACCGCCGCATTGCTGGGCCAGATGCAGATGACGAAGCAGCAGGCACAGGCCGCCGGCAAATTATTCGATCTGCCGCCCGATGCGGTGTTGCTGCTGCAGCAGGTGCCCTACAAGGGCTCGCTGCCGACCGCGGTGCCTACCGATCCGCTGATCTACCGCTTCTATGAGCTCGTCAGCGTGTACGGGACGACTTTCAAGGAATTGATACACGAAGAATTCGGCGACGGCATCATGAGCGCCATCGACTTCAAGATGGATTTGACGCGCGAACCCGACCCCAAGGGCGACCGCGTGAAGATCGTGATGAGCGGTAAGTATCTGGTGTACAAAACCTACTGAAACGGACGCCGGGAGGCGCCGTTCCAACGCGTGGTTTTTTTGAGCCGGGTCATTGCTTAGCGCGAAGCTTTGGGAGTAAGGTGACTACAGTTTTATTCGTCAACATAAAGGGATGTCTCATGTTCAAGTCAGTGCGGATACTTGCCGTGGTCGCGGCTCTGTTGCTGCTCGCGCCGGCGGCATATGGCGCGGATTTCAAAATTCTGCAGCCGCTTGGCGACAAGCCGATGGAACTGAAGAAGGGCGGCGGTTATTACGTGCCGACGACACCGGAGACGGCGCGCTGGGGCAGTCTGCCGAATCTCGACGCGAAACCCGTGCTGTCGGTGCCGTCGGGCAGCCTGGTGACGTTTGATTCCCTGTCGCACGAAGGCGTGCTCGAAGACCAGGGCAAGGATCCAGTCAAGTTTTTCGGCCAGTTCGGTGTGAAGCCGGAACAGGTGCTGAAAGATGCGCAGGCGATCGCCGCGTCGAGCCTCGAGCATGACTTCGTCAAGGATGGTCCGCACGTGATCACGGGGCCAGTCGAAATCCAGGGCGCGAAAGCGGGCGACGTGCTCAAAGTCGAAATGATTGCGTTGAAGCCGCGCGTTCCATACGGCGTCATTTCCAACCGTCACGGCAAAGGCGCGCTGCCCGGTGAATTTCCCGAAACCAAGCCGCCCGAACCCGATGCGAGTGCCGCACAACCCGAGAAGTACCACAACGTGTTCAAGTTTTCCCCGATCCGCCAGGTCGGCGGCAAATGGTACGGGGTGATCAAGGACGCCAGTGGCCGGGAGACGCTGTTTCCGCTGCGCCCGTTTCACGGCATCATGGGGGTGGCGGTCAATACCAAGGACAAGGCGAACTCGATCCCGCCCGGCGAATATGCCGGTAATCTCGACATCAACGATCTCGGCGTCGGCGCGACGCTGTACATTCCGGTGCAGGTGGACGGCGCGATGTTTTATGCGTCCGATCCGCACTTCGTGCAGGGCGATGGCGAAGTCGCGCTGACCGCGCTCGAGGGGTCTTTGCGCTCGACATTCCGGCTCACCGTGTTGAAGCCGGGCGACCCGCGCCTGCCGCTGAAGGCGCCGATGAAGAACCCGTTCGCCGAAACCCCGCAGTACTGGATTCCGATCGGGCTCCACACGGATCTCAATGAAGCAATGAAGGACGCCACGCGCCAGACCGTGCAATTCCTGAGCGAGAAACTCGGCATGGACCGTGCGAGCGCATTGGCGTACGCAAGCGCCGCAGTCGATTTTCAGGTCACGCAGGTCGTCGATCGCGTAAAGGGCGTCAACGGCATGATCCGGAAATCCGACTTTGCCGCGAGGGGCAAGAAAAAATAACCGCGGGGTTGCGCGAAACATAAAAGGCCACGCCGGTAGCTGGGCGACTATTTGTGCGTACCTGCGTCAGAGGTATAATTCGGCCGTCATTGGGGAGTAGCCGTCCCGGAATATCCGGGAGGACACGCCAACATACTTGGCTTTCAGCCATGGCGCGTCCGGTCCTGAAACTTGGCGAGACCTTTGACATCGGTGCTGTGCTCACTGGTCGGGCGCGTGCGCTGGTGTCATCGGTTGTTGAACCCGCCCGGCCCGGAAACCTCGATGGAAGCTTTTGTTACCTCTACGTTGATCGTTGCGCTTGCCGAAATCGGCGACAAACCCAATTGCTTTCCCTGCTGCTGGCGGCGCGCTACAAAAGACCCTGGCCGATAGTCGCCGGCATCCTGATCGCAACACTCGCGAATCACTTCGCCGCGGCCGCGCTGGGCGCGTGGATAAGTTCGCTTTTCGCGCCCGCGACGCTGAGCCGGGTGGTGGGCGTATCGCTGCTGGCGATAGCTGCATGGACGCTGAAACCGGACAAATTCGACGGGGAAGTGAAGGAGTCCACGCGCTACTGCCTGTTCGCGCTGACGTGCGTGGTGTTGTGCGTGGTGTTTTTTGTCGCGGAGATCGGCGACAAGACGCAAATCGCGACCATCGTGCTCGCCGCCAAGTACCAGTCGCTCGCCGCGGTCGTCATGGGCACGACACTCGGCATGATGATCGCCAACGTGCCGGTCGTATTTCTCGGCAGCGCGGCATCGCACCGGATTCCATTCGGGCTGGTGCGTGGAATCGCGGCGCTGCTGTTCGCGGCGCCGGGCGTGGCGGCACTGCTCGGCGTGGGTGCATAACCGCCGTTGCCGCAATAAAAAAGGCAGCCGCAGCTGCCTTTTCCGGTTGACGCGGGACGGCTCAGGCGGTGGTGGCGGACTTGCCTTTGGACGTCGGCTTGTGCGCATATTTCTGCTTAAACTTCTCGACGCGTCCCGCCGTATCGACAATCTTCTGCTTGCCGGTATAAAACGGATGGCACTCTGCGCACACCTCGATGTGGATATCCTTACCCATGGTCGAGCGTGTTTTAAATTTGCTGCCGCAACTGCAAATCACGTTTATGTCTTTGTATTCGGGATGAATTTTGTCTTTCATAATCTTATCCTTGACTGCCTGGTTGCGCGAAAAGAGGGCGATTATCCCTTACTGGGGATGGAGTTGCAAGGTTAGGGCAAACCACTGAATTGCAAGCAGGCGGCCGGTTGCCGTCAGAAATTCAAGCGTTGCTGACCCGGCCTCCAGCTTTCTAGCATGCGACAACAATTCACGATCGCTGCTTTCCCCGTCTCGGGAGGGACGCGTCGGAAAATTGTGCTTGACTCGCTCTGACTCTCACCCGCCACCTGCGCTTCCACGAAATAAACACCGTCGCGCTGAGTGTCGAACTCGATCCGGCCCGAGTCGCCGCCCGCCGCGGTAAGTCGAGTTCGCCCGGGACGCACCGGTACGCGGAAATAAGTAAGCGGTAAAGTTTCGCCGAGGAGCCGCCCATTAACCCACAGAGTCGCGACGCCATGGCCCGCGCCG
>JANXRI010000049.1 GCA_025353085.1 Betaproteobacteria bacterium | reverse complement strand
CATGCTCGAGCCGGCGTACGCGCTCGTGCAGATTCTCGAGGAGCATTACGCACAGCGTCGTCGTCACCGCGAACATCCCGATCTGGACGCGTTCTGATTCGAGCACCTCGCCTAACGCTTCATGATTGCTCAGGAAAAAATAATCGCCGAGCATCAGTCCTCCCGCGGCGGCCACCAAGCCGGGCATCATGCCGCCGTACCAGACGGCGACAATTGCCGCAGGCACAAAAAAGAGAAACGGGAAACGGGAGTCCTGTTCGAACAACCAGTAACGCAGAATGAACGCTATGGCTAGTACGCCGATGGCCATGGCATAACGCATCGCGAGCGGCCGGCGATAAGGCCAGCTCGGATAGTTATAATGATGGTGGCTCACGAGCGCGTAGTAGCGAATCAAATACTCGGCGAACTCTTCCGCTTCAGGGCACAGCCTGGCAGTGCCATGGTGCCGCAGATTATCGATGGCGCGCTCGAACTGGCGGATCCGGCGATGCAGCCGCTCGCACAGCACGACGCATAACAAAGTGGTCACGACGTACACGCCGACCGCGAGCGACTCACGATTGCCGAGCGGCCACAGCGCTTTGCGCGACATCATAAAGAAATAATCGCCCATCAGAAGGCCGAGGACGGTGGCGGTGATGCCGGGGCCGATACCGCCATACCAAACTGCGACGACGGCCGCCGGCACGAAGAAAGTGAACACGAGCCGGTTCTGCAAATCGCCGTAAATCCAATAGCGAATCAGGAATGCTGCGGCGACGGCCAATACTGCGACGCCGTAGCGCATAGCGGGCGAGCGCCGGTACGGCCATACTTTATGCTGATGCGGCGCTGGCGCCACGGCGACTTCACCCGCTGATTGCTGGCTGCTCATGCTGCGATAATACACCGGGCGCGGGCGCTTTTCATGCAGTCCTTCGCGCGGGCGGCGTCGGCTCTCACACCTCGATGACCGGCACACGCGGCGCGACAGCGCACATCAATTCGTAACTCACGGTGCCCGCGGCGAGCGCGACCTCGTCAGCCGATAACCCGTCGCCCCACAGCACGACCGGCGTGCCGACGCGCGCGCCCGGCATACCGGTCAGATCGACCGTCAACAGGTCCATCGAAACGCGGCCCAGCGTGCGGGTGCGTATGCCGCCAACCAGAACCGGCGTACCGGTGGGCGCGTGGCGCGGATAACCGTCGGCATATCCGCAAGCGACCACACCTGCCCGCAACGGCTGCGTTGCCTCAAACGCACCTGCATACCCGATGCGCGCACCCGGCCGCAAATCCTGCACTGCAATTATTTCGCTTGCCAATGTCATGGCTGGCATGAGGCCAAGCTCCGCCGCGGAGATGTCGGCAAACGGGGTGCAACCGTACAGCATGATGCCCGGCCGCACCCAATCTGCGTGCGTCTGCGGAAAGCGCAGAACCGCCGCCGAGTTAGCGACCGAACGCGCTAGCCGCTGCCCTGCGGCGATGCTGTCGAATACTTCCATCTGCCACGCCACGCCGCGCGCATCGTCGGCAGTCGCGAAATGCGTCATCAGCGTGAGTTGACCGACGGCTCGATGCGCGAGCAGGCTGTCGCGCGCTTTGAGCGCCGCGGCCGGCGCGAAGCCGAGCCGGTTCATCCCCGTATTAACCTTGAGCATCACATCAAGACGCGCGCCGGCTGGCGCTGCATCGAGCATTTTGAGTTGCTCTGCGTTATGCACCGCGATAGTTAAATCGCACTGGGCCGCGACCGGCAATTCGGTCGGATCGAACAAGCCTTCGAGCAACGCGATGCGCCTTGCATAGCCGCTCGCGCGCAAGCGCACGGCCGCGTCGATCTCGAGCAGCGCGAGCCCGTCCGCCGCTTCGAGTGCGCGCGCCGCCAGCGCTAACCCATGGCCATAGGCATTCGCCTTAACCACGCCGAATACCTGCGAGTGCGGCGCACACCGGCGCACCACGCCGAGGTTATGCCGCAAGGCGGCGCTGCTGATCAGGGCTTTGATGGGACGCATGGCAAGAGGATTGAGGATTGAGGCAGGGTAGTGCAGCAATGGGGGACACCATCGGGGGTGAAAACCTCTACTCAGGATTCGCTTAAAGGCCGCCATCCTCGAACCTAATCCTCAATCCTCAATCTTTCCCCTCCCGCTCCGCCATCGCGCGCATTTTGGCCGTCGCGAATTCGACAAACGTCGAAAGCAGGCGCGAGCGGAATTTTTCGCGCGGATAAACGAGCGACAGCGTGCGTATGAGTTTGGGCTCGAGCGGCACCGCGACCAACGACCCGAGCTTCAGTTCCTTCACTATCGTGGTCCTCGACATGATCGCGACGCCAATGCCGGTTTCTACCACGCCCTTAATCGCCTCGGGGCTGCCGAGCTCCATCACGATATTGAGGTCTTCAGGCGCTATGCCCGACTCACGAAAATAATTGTCCGTGAACTGCCGCGTGCCGGAGCCGCTCTCACGGCTGATGTACGGTTCTCCGGCGATTTGCGCTGCCTTGACGGTGGCTGACTTCGCAAACGTGTGAGCCGGCGTGCAAATCATCACGAGCTCATCATCGCAGCACACTTCCGTGTGCAGGCCGGGCAGATGCGCGGGCGACTCTATCAAGCCCAGGTCCAGCGTGTGATCGGCCACGCGTTGTTCGATGATCTCGGAATTGGCGACGGTCATATGCGTCTGCACCTGCGGATGGCGCGCCTTGAATTCGCCGAGCACGCGCGGCAGGATGAATTCCGCGATTGTCATGCTGCAACCGAGCAGCAAAGGGCCGCTCACAGTGCCGGTCAACTCGCTCACGCGTTTATCGAGTTCGGCCGCCAAGCTCAGAATGCGCTCGGCGTAGCCGAGCACGAGTTCGCCAGCTTGGGTCAGTGCGATTTTGCCGTGGCTGCGCTCGAACAGACGCGCGCTGAAATGTTCCTCGAGTTGCTTGACTTGAAAAGTCACCGCCGGCTGCGTCATGAAAAGCTGCTCGGCCGCCTTCGTAAAGCTCAGCTGTCTGGCGACGCTGTGAAACACCTGCAGTCTGCGATCAGCCATGGCTCGATGAAGGATAGAGTGAACAGTTAAGTGAATATACCAGCCCGGGCCAAACTGCTGGTGATGACGGCAGTGACGCTGTCCGGCTGCGACTTGGCGCGCTGCAATCGCATCGATATTCAACCACACTTCTCCCCGCAAGTCATGGTTGAAACCGCCCGGGCCGCCGTCCGCCGCCCGCGAAATCTATGGTATAAAGTTGCTCTCTTATAAGAGGGCATTTATCCCCTTCATGCCGTTCGGCTTTTTCATCATCATGGCGGCGCAGTTTTTTTCGTCGCTTGCCGATAACGCGCTGCTCGTGGCTGCCATCGCGACGCTCGCATTGCTCGATTCGCCGGCGTGGCTGACGCCGATGCTGAAGCTTTTCTTCACTATCTCGTATGTGGTGCTGGCGCCTTTCGTCGGGGCATTTGCCGACGCACTGCCCAAGGGGCAGGTGATGTTCGTCGCGAATATCATCAAGGTGGTCGGCTGCTCCATGATGCTGTTCGGCGTGCATCCGTTGATCGCGTACGGCATCGTGGGACTTGGCGCCGCCGCGTATTCACCGGCCAAGTACGGCATTCTGACCGAATATTTGCCGCATCATAAGCTCGTCATTGCCAATGGCTGGATTGAAGGCCTTACGGTGGGTTCGATTATCCTCGGCACACTGTTGGGCGGCGCTCTGATCAGCGACCGCGTATCGACCCAACTGTTGCGGATAGACGTCCCGCATATCGAGACCGGCATCGACTCCGCACCCGAGATTGCGATCACGCTGATTATCAGCCTCTACATCATCGCCGCGGTATTCAACCTTTACGTGCCGAGAACCGGCGTCGATCATAAACCGGCGCGCAAGGACCCGCTTTATCTGATCAGCGACTTTGCGCATTGCCTGCGGCTTTTATGGTCCGACAAGCTGGGGCAGATTTCGCTCGCCACCACGACGCTCTTCTGGGGGGCGGGCGCGACGTTGCAATTCATTGTACTCAAATGGGCCGAAGTCGCGCTTGGCTATTCGCTGGCGCAATCGACCATCATGCAGGGAATCACTGCCGTGGGCATCGCGGCCGGTGCAATTCTCGCCGCCAAGATCGTGCCGCTGCATCGCGCGGTCAACGTGCTGCCGGTCGGCATTGCCATGGGTCTGATCACCATCAGCATGATTTTCGTGCGCGACGTCTACATGGCGATGACGATCATGACGGTGATCGGCGCCCTTGCCGGCTTTTTCGTGGTGCCGATGAATGCGCTGTTGCAGCACCGCGGGCACATCCTGATGGGCGCCGGTCATTCGATCGCTGTGCAAAACTTCAACGAGAACCTGAGCATTCTGACGATGCTGGGCGTCTACTCGCTGCTGATCAAATTCAACTTCTCGATTTACACGGTAATCGTGCTGTTTGGACTATTTGTCGCGGTCACCATGACGCTCGTGCGCGAACGCCATCAATTGAATGTGCGCACGGGTCCGCTACCGCAGATACCCACGGATTTGAAGCCCTGAGTGCAGGATTGAGGAGCGAGGCAAGCGAATTAAATTCTTAATCCTCGCTCCTCAAGCGGTCAGGCCGAGGTCGGCCTGATAAGCGTCGTGCGGATAATGAAACGGCACCGGGCCATCGTGCGCGCCATCCAAAAACTGGCGTACGAACGGATCCTGCGAAATCTTCATTTCAGCGGCCGGACCTGACGCCGCGATCACGCCGTCCGAAATCAAATACAGGTAATCGATGACGCGCATCGATTCGGCCGCATCGTACGACACCACGATCGAGGTCGCCCCCAGTGCGTCGTTGAGCCGGCGAATCAGGTTGCCCACCACGCTGCATGAAATCGGATCGAGCCCCGCAAACGGTTCGTCGTACATGATGAGCATCGGATCGAGCGCAATCGCGCGCGCGAGCCCGACCCGGCGCGCCATTCCGCCGGACAGCTCCGCCGGCATCAGTTGCGACGCACCGCGCAAGCCGACCGCCGCGAGTTTCAGCAACACGAGGTCGCGGATCATGCTTTCAGGAAGGTCGGTATGTTCGCGCATTTGAAACGCGATGTTTTCGTAGACGGACAAATCGGTGAACAACCCGCCCGCTTGAAATTGCATGCCCATTTTGCGGCGCAATTGATACAGCTCTTCGCGGCCTAGTTCGTGCACGACGCGGCCGTCGACTTTGACGAAACCGCCGGTGGGCACCAGCTGGCCGCCAATCAGCCGCATCAGCGTGGACTTGCCAGAGCCGCTCGCTCCCATGATGCCGACGACCTTGCCGCGCGGAATCGTGAGATTGATGCCTTTCAATAGCGGACGATCGGCGTAACCGAAGCGCAAATCGTGGATTTCAACTATATCGTCGGCGGGCATGGCGGGCGGGGGAAATTGACCGCGCTAGTTTAGCACGGCAGAAATATACGATCCGCGTATACGACCGGAGTGCACGACCACGAACGGCGCCGTCTATGCTTTACTCGGTCAACCCCTTGGGTAAGAGCGACTTGAAATCGAATTCGCCGGTCTCTTCGAACGGTACGCGGGGGCCGGCCGCGATACTCAGCACGCCCTTGATCCTGTATCTGAAGAGCCGGTTGCCCTCGATCAACCGACCGAACTGCTTGATCAGACCGCCCAGCGTGCTGACGGCCTCGGCGGTCATGAATCCGGAACCGTAACGCGGGACGATCACTGTTTGACTGCCCACGCCCTTCGCAAACGGCCGGCCGTTGATGTCGAGGTCGAACGCAAGGCCGTCAATTTTAAATTCTTCGGCGTTCGGGTTTTGGATGCGCAGACGCAAGTTGAATTGCTGTTCAAACAGTCCGGCGTTGCCGACGCCAAAATCGGCGATCGTGACAGACGGCGGCTGCATGCCCGGCGGCAGGCCCGCGCAGCCTGCAATGATCGAGGCGACGATCAGGGCGGTCAGTCGCAGTGCTTTGGTAAAAAAGGTATGCATCGCATCGCTCATGGCTCTTTCATTTGAGCCCGGCAAGCGGGCTTGGTTCGCCCAACTCTAAACGCGGTGGTCCCGCATTGGCGTACACGCAATTTTGCGCGTAGGGGCGGATATGGCTTAATACCGCCATACCCCATTCGCAGACAGCGTCTTGACCATGTCCGAAACTCGCACTTACCGCTATTACGAACTGGTGATGGCGGCGTTCGTCACGGTGCTGATCTGCTCGAATCTGATCGGGCCGGCCAAGATCGCTCAAATCGATGTGCCGCTGGTGGGCGCGCTGATCTTCGGCGCGGGCGTGCTTTTTTTCCCGATCTCGTATGTGTTCGGGGACGTTCTCACGGAAGTTTACGGCTACGCGCGCTCGCGCCGCGTGATCTGGACGGGCTTCGCCGCGCTCGCCTTCGCAGCTTTCATGGCATGGATCATCGTCAAGCTGCCGCCGGCGCCGTTCTGGCATAACCAGGCCGCCTACGAAACCGCATTCGGTTCGACCTGGCGCATCGCGGCTGCCTCGTTGATCGCGTTCGTGTGCGGCGAATTTGTGAATTCCTTCGTGCTCGCCAAGATGAAAATTGCGACCGCCGGCCGCTGGTTGTGGACGCGCACGATCGGCTCGACGATTTTCGGCGAAGGCGTCGATTCGCTGATCTTTTATCCGCTCGCGTTCTACGGTAGCGGAATCATTCCGAACGACAAGCTGCCGCTCGTCATGCTGTCGCAATTCGTCGCCAAGGTCGGCGTGGAAATCATTTTCACACCGGTCACGTACAAGATCGTCGGCTGGTTGAAGCGCGCCGAGCGCGAGGATTATTATGACCGCGGCACCGACTTTAATCCGTTCAAACTCAAGGCTTGAACCGGCGCACGCCGGTCGCATCAGTTAAAATTACGCTTCGAACGTGGCTTACCTTACCTCCAAAAACTGGCGCACCCCCGCTGTCATTCTGATTTGCGGCGGCATGGCGCTTACCGTAGCACTCGGCACGCGCCACTCGTTCGGCCTTTTTCTGCAGCCGATGACCGCCGATCTCGGCTGGGGACGGCAGACCTTCTCCTTCGCGATCGCGATCCAAAACCTCGTCTACGGCATCGCGCAGCCAATTACCGGCATGATCGCCGACAAATACGGCGCGGGCCGCGTGATGGCGGCGGGTGCCGTGCTGTACGCAATCGGCTTGACGCTGATGGCGTTTTCGACGAACGGTATCGAGTTCGGTTTTAGCGCCGGCATCGTAGTGGGCATCGCGTTGTCGTGCAGCGGATTCAGCATAGTCTATGGCGTCATCGGCCGTGCATTCCCGGTCGAAAAACGCAGTGTTGCGCTCGGGCTCGCCGGCGCCGCGGGCTCGTTCGGTCAGTTTGTGATGCTGCCGTATGGCCAGACGCTTATAACCAATATCGGCTGGCACCATGCAATGCTCACGCTGGCGGTGACCATCCTGCTGATCGTCCCGCTGTCGGCAGCGCTCGCCGAAAAACGCGCCGCACCGGTGCCCGGCCAGTTCAAGCAATCGATACCGGAAGCATTGCGCGAAGCGCTCGGCCACCGCGGTTACTGGCTGCTGTGTATCGCCTATACAGTGTGCGGATTTCAGTTGATGTTCATTTCGATTCACTTCCCCGCTTACATGGTTGACCAGCATATGACGCCCGAGACCGGCATGATCGCGCTCGCGATGATCGGGCTCTTCAATATCTTCGGCAGCTATTTCTGGGGCTGGCTGGGCGGGCGCTACACCAAGAAATACCTGTTGAGCACGCTTTATTTCACGCGCGCCGTCGCGATTGCGATTTTCGTTGCGTTACCGATCACACCGCTGAGCGTTTATGTGTTCGGCGCGGTGATCGGTTTTCTATGGCTCGGCACCGTGCCGCTCACGAGCGGGCTCATCGCGCAAATCTTCGGCGTGCGCTATCTGTCCACCCTGTCGGGCATCGCGTTTTTGTTTCATCAGATCGGCAGCTTCTTCGGCGTCGGTCTCGCCGGTTATCTGTTCGATGCAACCGGCTCCTATCGCTTGATGTGGATCCTGACCATTGGCATGGGCGTGATCGCGGCGATTCTCAATTTCCCGATCGACGACCGCCAGATCGCGCGCCAACAGGCCGCCGCCGCTACCACCTGAGCGCGGCGATTCCGC
>JANXRI010000045.1 GCA_025353085.1 Betaproteobacteria bacterium | reverse complement strand
GTACTGTGTGGCCGTTTTCCAGCTTTACCCGGAATGTTGCGTTAGGCAGGGTTTCGACAATCGTCCCCTGCATTTCAATAGTTTCTTCTTTCGCCATTAACGAGTCGGAAATACGCCGCCGCCCTTAAAATTCGCCTTTTTAAGCAGGCTTTCATACTGGTGACTCATCGCATACGCCTGTACCTGCGCCATGAAGTCCATGGTCACGACCACGATGATCAAGAGGCTGGTGCCGCCAAAATAAAACGGCACCTTCTTCCAGACAATCAGAAACTCGGGCAGCAAACACACGAGCGTCACATAAACCGAGCCCACCAACGTCAAGCGCAACATGATTTTTTCGATGTAACGCGCGGTCTGGTCACCGGGCCGGATACCGGGTACAAAGGCGCCGCTTTTCTTCAAATTTTCAGCGGTTTCTTTGGGGTTAAACATGAGCGCCGCGTAGAAAAAGCAGAAGAACACGATTGCCGCCGAGTAGAGCAACACATAAACCGGCTCTCCGGGATGCAAAGTCGAAGCGATGTTTGCGAGCCAGCGCATGTTTTCGCCCGTGCCAAACCAGCCGGCCAGGGTCGCTGGAAACAGGATGATGCTCGATGCGAAAATCGGCGGTATCACGCCGGACATATTGAGTTTGAGAGGCAGATGCGACGATTGGCCGCCATAGACCTTGCGCCCGACCTGCCGCTTGGCATAGTTGACCAGGATGCGGCGCTGACCGCGCTCAACGAAACATACCAGCGCGGTCACGCCCGCAACCAGGCCGATGATCACGATAACTGCAAGGATGGAGATCGAGCCTTGACGTTGCAATTCCAGCGTGTTGACCATCGCGGTCGGTAACCCTGCGGCGATGCCGGCGAAGATAATCAGCGAAATGCCGTTGCCGATTCCGCGCTCGGTAATCTGCTCGCCGAGCCACATCAGGAACATCGTGCCGGTCACCAGCGTAATCATGGTGGTCAGACGAAACCCGAGGCCCGGCTCGAGCACGAGCGCACGTTGCGATTCAAGCGCAATTGCAATGCCCATGCCCTGGAACAACGCGAGGCCGGCGGTACCATAACGCGTGTACTGCGTAATCTTGCGGCGGCCCGACTCACCTTCTTTTTTCAGCGCTTCGAGTGTCGGCGACACGACGGTCATCAACTGCATGATGATCGAGGCCGAGATGTAAGGCATGATGCCGAGCGCCAGTATCGTGAAGCGCGACAACGCGCCACCCGAGAACATGTTGAACATGTCGAGGATGCCGCCCTTTTGCGACTTGAAGAGCTCGGCGAGCGCGACCGGATCGATACCGGGCACGGGAATATGCGCACCAACGCGGTAAACGATCAGCGCGCCGAGCAAGAACAACAGGCGACGGTTCAAGTCGCCCATCTTGCCCTGCATGCTCAATCTGGAATCCTGATTAGCCAACCTTACTCACCCTTTTTTTTCTTGCCTGCCGGCTTGTCCTTGCCGCTCTTGGCTTTGGCGTTGGCGTCAGTCGTGGGCGCGGATTTGGCTTCTGCCTTGGCTTCCGCTTTGACTTTGGAATCAGCTTTTGCCTTGGTCTTTGCGTCAGCCTTCGCTTCGGCGTCAACCGCCGCTTTGGCGTTTTCTTCGGCGATGGTCGCGGAAGTCGTCGCCGCACGCGTTTCGGCTCTTACGATAGCCGCTGCTTTACGCGCGACCTTCTTGCCTTCTTTAACCTGTTTGCCGCCCGTGCTTTCGGGCATTTCGAATGTGCCGCCGGCGGCTTCGACCGCAGCGCGCGCACCTTTTGATGCGAGCAGGCCATGCAACGTGACTTTGCGTTTCAATTCGCCGGATACAATGATTTTGGCGGACAATGCATGAATCGACACGATGCCGGCCTCTTTGAGTACCAGAATGTCGATCGTGTCAGCCTTCAAACGGTTTAGATCCGACAACCGCACTTCGGCAGTGTCACCGCGTGTCGGCGAGTTAAATCCGCGCTTGGGCAAACGGCGCTGCAGCGGCATCTGGCCGCCTTCGAAACCGACTTTGTGATAACCGCCGGCGCGCGAGCTTTGACCTTTATGACCGCGGCCCGCCGTCTTGCCGAGCCCGCTGCCGATACCGCGACCGACGCGGCGTTTCGCGTGCTTGGCGCCGGCGGCAGGTTTAATCGTATTGAGTTGCATTGAATTATCCCTCGCACTTCACGAGATAGCTGACTTTGTTGATCATGCCGCGCACCGCCGGCGTGTCGATGACCTCGGAAGTCGAATTGATGCGGCGCAGGCCCAGCCCGCGCACCGTCGCGCGATGCGACTCCATCGTGCCGATCAAACTTCTGACGAGGGTCACTTTAATGGTCTTGCCCGGCTGTTTAGCTTTGGCCATGGCTTATCCCGCGATCTCTTCAACCGTCTTGCCGCGCTTGGCGGCGACATCTGACGGCGTATTCATTGCCTGCAGGCCGTTCAAGGTCGCCCGCACGACGTTGTACGGATTCGTTGAGCCGATGATTTTGGCGAGCACGTTGGTCACACCCATCACTTCAAAGATCGCACGCATCGGACCGCCGGCAATAATGCCCGTGCCATCCGACGCCGGCTGCATGTAGACGCGCGCCGAGCCATGACGGCCCATTACCGCGTGATGCAGCGTACCGTTTTTCAAATTGATCTTGACCAGTTTGCGCCGCGCTTCGTCCATCGCTTTCTGGACTGAGATCGGCACTTCGCGCGCTTTACCTTTGCCCATGCCCACGCGGCCATCGCCGTCGCCAACCACGACAAGTGCGGCGAAACCCATGACGCGGCCGCCCTTCACCACCTTGGTGACGCGGTTGATCGCGATCATTTTTTCACGCAGGCCGTCGCCGCGTTCTTCGCCGCCCGCCATCCTGTTTGCCTGGAGTTTTGCCATGTCGTTTCCTGACTAGAACTTGAGCCCGTGCTCGCGCGCAGCTTCCGCCAGCGCCTTGACACGACCGTGATATTTGTACCCACCGCGGTCGAATGCGACCGCCTCTATGCCAAGCGCTTTCGCCTTTTCGGCGATCAGCTTGCCAACCGCTGCGGCGGCTTCGACATTGCCGCCCGATTTGACCGATTTGCGCAATGCCGGTTCGACCGTCGACGCGCTTGCCAGAACCTTGGCGCCACTCGCATCGATGACCTGCGCGTACATGTGGGCGTTCGAACGGTGAACGGCCAAGCGCACCACCCGAAGTTCCGCGATTTTGCGGCGGGTTTGCTGCGCGCGGCGCAACCGCGCCTGATACTTGTGTTCTTTCATCTCGCTCGCCTTTACTTCTTCTTGGTCTCTTTGAGAATGACTTTCTCGTCGGAATACCGAACACCCTTGCCTTTGTACGGCTCGGGACGGCGGTAAGCACGAATTTCGGCCGCGACTTGCCCGACCACCTGTTTGTCGATGCCCTTGATCAGGATCTCGGTTTGCGTCGGCGTTTCAACTTTGATGCCGGTCGGCATTTGATGCACGACGGGATGCGAGAAACCGAGCGTCAGGTTCAATTTATCGCCCTGCGCCTGCGCGCGGTAACCGACCCCGACCAGCGTGAGCTTGCGCTCATAGCCTTTGGTCACACCCTGTACCATGTTCGCAACCAGCGCGCGCATCGTGCCCGACAGCGCATTCGCGGCGTGCGACTCATTTGCGACCTTGAACTGCAACTGGTTCGCGACTTTTTCGAGCTTGACCTGATCGGACATCGATTGTTTCAAGGTGCCGAGCGGTCCCTTCACCGAAATTTCGCTCGGCGAGAACTGCACTTCAACGTTCGCCGGCACGTCGACCGGGAAATTACCTATTCTGGACATCGCTATTCCTCGTCAGCCGCGTCAATCAACTATGCAACGATGCACAAAACTTCGCCGCCAATGCCCAAGCCCCGCGCTTTGCGGTCCGTCATGACGCCCTTCGAGGTCGATACGATCGCCACGCCGAGGCCATTCATCACTTTGGGAATGGCCTCGCACGGCTTGTAAATGCGCAAGCCGGGACGGCTCACGCGCTCAAGCTTTTCAATGACCGGCCGGCCGGCATAATACTTAAGACCCACTTCGAGGGTCGGCTTGCCGTCCTGGGGTCGCACTGCGAAATCGTCGATGTAGCCCTCGTCCTTCAGGACTTTGGCGATCGCCGCCTTCACCTTGCTTGCCGGCATCGCGACTGAAACTTTTTCCGACATTTGCGCGTTGCGTATGCGCGTTAACATGTCGGCGATCGGATCACTCATGCTCATAATATTGGTCTCTCCGCTTCCTGCCTACCAGCT